>JBCBIN010000220.1:0-6576 GCA_038524555.1 Cyanobacteria bacterium J06623_7
TATTTTTAAATAAAAATTTTTTAATCAGAACTGGAGCTTTTAAGCTTATTGCTCTGGTTGATTCGAGACTGAGCACCAGCGATCGCTACAGATATAACTCAGACAACTCATGAAACAAACCATAGTTCAGGTAGATGCTTTTACCGATCGCCCTTTTAAAGGCAACCCCGCAGCGGTATGCGTACTGCAATCACCCCAAACTGACGAGTGGATGCAGTCGGTGGCTCAAGAAATGAATGTATCAGAAACGGCATTTCTGCTCAAGCAAGAGCGAGAATATAGTTTGCGGTGGTTTACACCAACTACGGAAGTGCCTCTGTGCGGTCATGCGACACTAGCTAGTGCTCACACACTCTGGACGGAAGGCTATGCTTCAACCGGACAGTCAATTCAGTTTGCAACCAAAAGTGGCACTCTCACGGCGAAATATCAAGACAGCTGGATCGAGCTAGATTTTCCCGTCAATCGCTCCCAGGATATTCCGCCCATTACTAAGCTGGGGGATGCTTTGGGAGTGCCTTTAAAAACAGTGTCCTATAATTCCCTCGGTTATCTAGTAGAGGTGGCGCAAGCACAACAGGTCGAATCTCTGCAACCCAATTTTGGCTTGCTTGCCCAATTACCAATTGCCAACGTTATCGTCACCAGTCGAGCAGATAAAGGTGCTGCTTACGATTTCGTCTCGCGATTTTTTGCGCCGGGCTTAGGAATCGATGAAGACCCCGTGACAGGGGCAGCCCACTGTTGTCTGGCACCCTATTGGCGGGAACGTCTCGGGCAAGATAGTTTCGTAGCCTATCAGGCTTCGGCTCGCGGAGGAATAGTTAAAGTAAATTATGACGGCGGCGATCGCGTTTTACTCCAGGGACAGGCTGTGACGGTAATGCGAGGGGAGCTAGTTTGAGTTTTCCGGTGGCATGTTATCCTATCGCCCAGATTGAACCATAAGCGAATTTAGATTGGGAGTAAGCATCATGAAAATTGGATTCCTCGGCACGGGACTAATGGGGCAGCCTATGGCCTTAAAACTCTTACAGGGTGGCTATAAGCTAATTGCCTATAATCGCACTCAGTCTAAGCTAGAGGCGATCGCCACTGCCGGAGGAGAAATTGCCAGTTCGGCTACCGCAGTTATTCGAGAGGCAGACTGTATTATTTTGATGCTGACCGATGCCGCCGCCATTACCGACTGGGTCTTATCTCCCGAAGCACAACAACATCTAAAGGAGAAAACTATCCTGCAAATGGGCACGATCGCTCCGACGGAGAGCAAATCAATTGGCGATCGCGTTGTCGCCGCCGGAGGAGAGTATCTAGAAGCACCGGTTTTGGGCAGTATTCCCCAAGTTAAAGCCGGAGAGCTCCTGGTGATGGTGGGCAGTACGGAGGCTCAGTTTTCTGTTTATCGAGAACTGCTCAGGCAATATAGTCCCGAACCCATGTATATTGGCGAGGTGGGTACGGCAGCCGCAATGAAGCTCGCTCTTAACCAGTTGATTCCCAGCCTGATTAGTAGCTTTTCCCTTAGCCTCAGCTTAGTGCAGCATTTAGGTGTGGACGAAGAAAAATTCATGTCCGTACTGCGTCAAAGTGCTATCTATGCCCCGACTTTTGATAAAAAACTGCCGCGTATGCGCGATCGCGAATTTAGCAATCCTAATTTTCCTACCAAGCATCTTTTAAAAGATACGGATTTAATTATTCAGCAAGCAGCAGAATTAGGCTTAAACACTAGTCATATTGAGGGGGTCAAGAAAGTAATTCAGACAGCTTTAGAGATGGGGTTAGATGATCTAGACTATTCTTCGATCTACTCTGCTATCAATCCACCACAATGAACTACTCAAACGCCTCAAAATATCAGGCTGCTAGGTTCTGTTCGACTACCCGTACCAGTCTGTCCGTCCAGTAAGAGGTTAACTGTCGGTCTGCGGCCTCTACCATGACGCGAATTAACGGTTCTGTTCCCGAAGCTCTAACTAAAATTCGTCCCTGTTCTCCCATAGCTGCTTCGGCTTGGGAGATTTCCTGTTGGAGGGGTGTGCAGTCTTGCCAGTTGCTGCGACGTTCTCGATCTTCAACTCTGACATTACGCAAAATCTGGGGATAGGTTTGGAAGCTATTATCCACTAGTTCCGCCAGAGAAGTTGTTGACTGCTGTACCAAAGAAGTTAGATGTAGGGCTGTTTGAATCCCATCTCCCGATACGCCGTGATGGTGACAGAGGATATGACCCGACTGTTCTCCTCCCAGCATTGCTCCTGTATTCCACATAGCTGCCTGAACATGGCGATCGCCAACTTGGGTACGCTGCATTTTGCCTCCCTGAGCCTGCCAAGCTCTTTCAAAACCGAGATTAGCCATAACCGTAGCCACGATTAAGTCGTCCGGTAGCTGCTGTCGCTGGCGCAGTAAATCACCCCAGAGATAGAGAATATAGTCGCCGTCAATCACTCTACCCTGACTATCTACTGCCATTACCCGGTCGGCATCACCATCAAAGGCAAAACCCAAGTCAGCATGATAGTCTTTAACTCCCTGCTTGAGTAATTCTAGGTGAGTCGAACCACAGTTTACGTTAATGCGATCACCGTTAGCTAACTGGTGTAGGCTAATTACCTCCGCTCCTAGCTGCTGAAATACCGTCGGGGCGACTCGCACCGATGCACCCCAAGCCAAGTCGAGCACGATCCGCATGCCTTCAAAGCTGGTCGATTGCGGCAGAGAACCAACCAGAGAGCTAACGTATTGCTGAACTAGCTCTGGGCGTTGGTAGGTTTTACCCCAAGCTAGATCTAAATCTGGCTCGGTATCGTCATGACGTAGATGACCTTCAATCTTCTGGGAGAGAGTATCGCTTAGTTTAGTTCCCTTCTGACCAAAAAATTTAATTCCGTTGTCTGGGGGCGGGTTATGGCTGGCAGAAATCATAATGCCACCAATTGCCTCACTCTCACTGGTTAAGCTGGCTACGCAAGGAGTGGGACACAAACCCAAATTCCACACCTCGATACCGGCAGAAGTTAACCCCGCCGCGATCGCCGCTGCCAACATATCGCTGGAATTACGAGAATCCTGACCGATGACAATGGGCCCGGGATTATCTGCTGCTTCTTCTAATACTTTGCCCGCCCAATATCCCAACTGTAGGGTAAAAGGCGCGTTGAGAATATCTCCCGCTCGACCGCGAATGCCATCAGTGCCAAACAGGGGCGTTTTGGGTAACTTATCTCTACTTAATATAGCCTTTGTCAAATTACTCACACCAACATGCTCCTAAGACTTAATTAATCGAGTATTTATAGTATTTTTGCTTAATAAAAATTGTTTTATAATTAGCAAGAATTGTACTACTAAATCTCAAATTTACTCAACTATTTCCGGTTTATCACCACCAAATTAAGCGATATTTTCTGATTTTGGTCGAACAAATCTATTTTTAAGTATATGTGCTTAAAGTAATGCGGGAGTTAAGACAGTTAGAAACCGATTTTGTTACACTTTGCAACTATTTTGCTAGTAAGAGCTATTAGTAAATAATTCGAGACGCTAGAGATTGTTGTCGGCTAAGATATCAAGCATCTCGGATAGGCTAAGATCGGACTGAAGATATTGAGGATCGCTGGGGTTGTAGGGACTGGCAAGACGATCAATGGAGAGAATAGTAGAATCAGCAGCAATAACCGGAACATCGGGATCGAAAGCAGTTGGCATAACTAAAGAGCTAGAAAAGCCAGCATAGATCGCGACCGTATCACTTTCCCCCGCAGCAGTTTCTAAATGAACCATTAACACCTCTTGCTTGTGCTTTAGGGTATATTGTTCTAACCGTAAGCCAATTGATTCGGACATCTATAATTTAACTCGATTAATTTATTTAGCGATCGCCATTATTTTAGACAAGATTGAACTTTAACGGTTAGAACAGCTAGGATAGTTTTGAAACGAAAAAAGTCGATAATAGCTGTCTTATTGACAACTTATTGACAAAAAAAAGGCCGAACTGCTGCTGCGCTCAATTCAACCTCATTTATAACTAACTGATGTCTGGACTCTTATTTTCCTTTACCGACAAAAGCTAGAGTCAAACTGTCATGTACCAAGAAATGCTGGAGATGGTAAGCTCTTTCTTCTGTTTTGAGCAAAATCTGTTCGTATAGGTAGCGAGTAGCGCGATCGCCCAAACTTTCTGCCTGTGCTGCTTGTTGACGCAGTAGTTTAATGATTGCTTGTTCAGCGACTAGGTCATGCTCGACCATTTCTCGTTCGCCAAATACACCATCTTCTTCTTGCTCGAAACAACATAGTTCGGCTAATTTGCTGAAGCTAGCAGCGGGAATCCCACCTAAGCCATTCTGACGCTCGCCCAGATCGTGAACGTGCCCTTGAACTTCTTCATAGCTTTCATTAAAAAATTCATGGAGAGAATAGTATTCTGAACCCTCAACGACAAAATGATGCTTTTGATACTGTAAATATAAACCTTGAAAACTAGATAAAACAGCATTAAAACCTTCGCATATTGGAGTAGTAACGCTCTTATCTAAAAGTACCGGATTATCTTCTACATGACCGAAGGGACGCAGCAAACCTGTTGACGTTGACATAAGAATACCTTTTTCATTAATTCTACTTTATTGACATTTTCAATCTAACACACAACTTCCCCGACAGATCGGCTTCAGGCTAGATATATCAAGCGATAAAGACGATAAGTTTCATCTTGGCTAGCATTATTTTGTCAACTATTAGGGATTATTCTCATTAAGTTAATTGAGTGTCATTATCATTATTTTAGAGAGAGGATTGCTAGGGGTATAAAGTAATCAAGGTAGGGGTTTACCTCAATAATGAATTAAATTTGAGGTCAAAAAAAAGTTTTGAAACTGTCGAGTTGGGATGTCAAATCTTGGTTTTAATTCCAATTTGTATTTAGATTTATTTTGATGTCGATCGCCATCTAGCATGTAAGCAAAGAAGACTATGAGCACAATTTCTCTGGAGCTAAAGCAAAATTTAGCGGATTGCTGATAACAATATGCTTATTGAGAATTAATTAAATTTATTTTTATTTATATTTTGTGTCTAAAATTTTTGACTAGTCTTTGTAAAGCATGGCGATCGCTGCAAGACCATAATTTTAGGACTTTAGCTAGAGCCCCCTAGGGTAGAAAGGCTGTATATTGCTACTAGTCAGGCAAAAAAATAAAGTATGTAGCTATGAGCGGAGATAAAAAGACTTTTGAGGTCGATGGAAAGCGTCCCATTGAGAACAGCAAGATTGAAATAGCCGATACCTACGAAGAGGATGGCACTCGTCCCATTGGGAAAGGAGCAGATTTTTTGGTAGAAAGCGCAAATAACAGCCGGGCTAATTTCCTCGACTATAGTCCCGAAGCAAAATCAAACAGTGACAGCGCCAAGAGCATGACAACCAAAGCTTTTGCCGCCGATGGTATCCGTCCAATTAAGACTGCGACAATCGAGGTAGCGGATACCTATAAAGAAGACGGCACCCGTCCCATTGCTCAAAGTCCTGATTTTCTACTGAGAAATAGACAGTCAGAATCAGAAAGCTCCGCAGAAAATAATTCCAGCAGAGATCGCTCAATAACTAAGTCCGAGGGGCAAAATCCCGTCGGTAGCGGTGGTAGAGAAGTGGTCGCTACTTTTGAAGCAGACGGTACTCGTCCAATTATGTCGAATAAGTATGATGTAGTGGATACTCTTGGTGTTGATGGTTCCCGTCCGATTACTGACGAATCTAACATTGGCTCTCAATAGGCTCAAGGTTAGAGCTACTAGCTAGCAAATACTGTTTAGAGTTTACTTCTCTACCAAACTACAAGCTGAAACTTTAGCCGCCGAATATAATGAAACCCTTATATTGCCTTGTAGATATGGGAGTTTTGTTATATGTTAGCCGAAGCAAATAACTTGTTGACGACAGCGACCGATGTTGGGGTCGATCTGACACTCGAAAATACCGTTGCCTTGAGCGGTAATATTGATGCAATTACAGATGTCGAGCTCTACCAGCTAGAGCTCGATGAGGGACAGGGAATTACCCTCGACGTTGATACAGAAGAGTCGCCAGGGAACAACCGTTTTGACTCTTTTCTCCGGGTATTTGACGAGCGCGGTAACGAACTAACGTTTAATGATGACGGTGCCCAAAATTCGGAGGAGTTTACTCTCGATTCTTACCAGGGATTTATTGCTAACCGTAGCGGACAATATTACGTTGGCATTAGCAGTACAGCCAATCAGAATTATAATCCCGTTGACGCTAGCCATCCTAATGCTTTTCCCAGTCGATTTATGGGAGGAACATATAACCTGACCTTAGAACTGGTTGAGGTGGTAGCAGATACAGACCCCGACAGCACGATCGCCGAAGCAAATCCCCTGGCAATTGATGTTGATACTCAGACGACGACCCTTACCTCTGTCATTACTAGCGATACGGACGTAAATTTTTATAGCCTTGAACTAGCTGCTAACACGGGAGTATCTCTCAACCTGAGTAGTTTGGATGGGGATGGTAGTTTTGACTCTTACCTGCGGGTATTTGAC
>JBCBIN010000221.1:0-6575 GCA_038524555.1 Cyanobacteria bacterium J06623_7
GTAACTGGACTCGATTCATGCGGGAATCGAGATTCTCAAGAGTTCGGTTCATGTTCAGCTCGTCAGCAAAATAAAGATATGGTCATTTTAAATTTAGAACGACGATCAATGACCATCAAAAAAAAGATGCCCCCGCAAGAGCATCGATAAAATTTAATTAACTAACTAACTGCACCTATCTGTAATTACTGGTAGGCATCTAGGTTAATTTCTACGGGTTCGATATCCCAGATTTGTTCGCAATATTCTTTGATCGTGCGATCGCTAGAGAATTTACCCATTCTGGCAGAGTTGAGAATCGACATTCTCGTCCACTTGTCTTTATCTTTATAAGTCTCGGAAACTCGATCCTGGCAGTCAATATAGTCCTGATAATCTGCCAAGAGCATGTAGGGATCGTCATAGAGTAAAGAATCGACAATCGGCTTAAAGAGCTTACTGTCACCGTGGCTAAAGTCACCATTGGCAACGCGATCGATTACGGCTTTTAGCTCCTGGTTCTCGTTATAAAAAGCCATGGGATCGTAACCATCAGCTTTCATTTGATATACTTCTTCAGCAGTCAAGCCAAACAGGAAGAAGTTTTCTGCTCCAGCCTCTTCTCGAATTTCAATGTTCGCGCCATCGAGAGTACCGATAGTTAGGGCACCGTTCATGGCAAACTTCATGTTGCCCGTACCCGAAGCTTCTTTCCCAGCGGTCGAAATCTGTTCCGATAAGTCGGCAGCAGGATAGATTTTCTGTCCGAGAGAAACGTTAAAGTTAGGTAGAAATACCACCTTTAAACGACCTTTAACGTCGGGATCTTTGTTGACCACTTCTCCTACCGCGTTGGCAAACTTAATAATTAGTTTGGCCATAAAGTAGCCGGGAGCGGCTTTCCCACCAAAGATAAAGGTGCGCGGCACAATTTCAACACTGGGATCGCGCTTGATGCGGTTGTAGAGAGTGATAATATGCAGCACCATTAAATGCTGGCGTTTATATTCGTGAATACGTTTGACCAGCACGTCAAAAATAGAATCGACGTTGACATCGACATTTTTGATTCGCTTAATTTGCTGTGCCAGGGTAATTTTGTTTTGACGTTTAATATCGCGCCACTGTTCGCAGAACTCTTTATCGTCAATAAACTTCTCTAATACCCGCATCTCGTCGAGGTTTTTGAGCCAGCTATCGCTCTGAGTTTTTTCCGTTACCAGCTTTGATAGTCGGGGATTGCTCAGAAGAATCCAGCGGCGGGGAGTTACGCCATTTGTTTTGTTAAAGAATTTTTCTGGCCACAGCTTGGCAAATCCTTGTAGGGTATATTTTTGCAGTAGTTTTGTGTGTAGGGCGGCAACTCCGTTAATCGCATGGCTACCAACACAGGCTAGATTGGCCATCCGTACTTTTTTCTCGGCTCCTTCTTCGATAATTGATAGCTCGGCGGCTAATTCCTCATCATCAGGGAACCAGGTGCGAATATCTTCGAGAAAACGATGGTTAATTTCATAGATAATCTCGATATGTCGGGGCAGCATGCGGCTAAATAGGCTCACAGACCATCTTTCTAGTGCTTCTGGCAACAGGGTATGGTTAGTATAAGCCAAAGTGTCCTGGGTAATTGTCCAGGCTAGCTCCCAATCCATATCGTGTTCGTCTACCAGGAGGCGCATTAATTCTGCTACCGCTACAGCAGGGTGGGTGTCATTAAGCTGAATTGCCGCTCTCTGGTGGAAATTAGTGAGATTAGGATGAACGTTAAGATGGATTCTGATTAGATCTTGTAGAGAAGCAGAAACAAAGAAATATTGCTGTGCCAAACGTAGCTCTTTACCCTGGGGCGTATTGTCGTTGGGATAGAGTACTTTCGATATCGTTTCCGAACTCATTTTTTCGGCGACAGCACGGTCGTAGTTGCCGGCGTTAAAAGCTTCAAAATTAAACTGTTCGCTGGCTTCAGCTTTCCAAAGTCTTAAAGAATTAACGGTATTGGTGCGATATCCGGGCACGGGAGTATCGTAGGGAACAGCTTTTACCTTGCGATCGCAAATCCAGGATACCCGCATGTTGCCCTTAGCGTCGCGATAGCTTTCGGTATGTCCCCCCAGCTTGATCTCGACGGAATCTTCCGGACGGGCAATTTCCCAGGGGTTTTTGAACATTAGCCAGTTATCGGGAATTTCTGCCTGCCAGCCGTCCCGTAACGCCTGATGAAAGATGCCAAATTCATAGCGAATACCGTAGCCAATGGCGGGCATTTCCAAGTTAGCCAAAGAATCGAGAAAACACGCCGCCAGACGACCCAAGCCGCCGTTACCCAAACCGGGATCGGGCTCTTCCTCGACGAGGTCTTCAATATTGAGGTTAAAATCGCTCACTACTTCCCGCATTTTTTCATAGATGCCGAGGGAAATGAGATTATTTTCCAAATGGCGACCCATTAAAAATTCGGCGGAGAGATAGGAAACTACCTTAACGTTTTCTTCATAGTAAGTACGACCCGTTTTAATGAAGCGATGGAGCAAGCGATCTCGCACCGTAAAGGCTAACGCCTGATAGTAATCGTGCAGAGTAGCGTTAGATTCGTCTTTTCCCTGGAGATAGAACAGGTTATCCGCAAAGGCTCGTTTGAGAGTCTCGACGCTCATTCCCGTGCGATCGTCCTCTACTTGAACAGTACGATTAGCCACAGTACTAGTGGTACCAGCAGTAACTTTTGGATCGAGCTTTGGAGAAGTTTTTGAATCCATATTTCCCTAAAGATGATGTTGGTATAGATAATTGCTTAAGGCATGGGCAGACAATCTGGTAATTCAAATCGCCTCTGGGCGACTACTGCCTGAATGATTTTGTATAGATCGCTTCTATATTGCCACGTCAAAATTAATTTGACTGTTTATAGGTTACTACTAGATTTAGCTAAGTCGGCTTGGTTTGTTCCAAGCCTTAAGCTTTGGTTTAGAAACTGGGGGGATTATCTAGCCTTTGGGTCCCAAACCAATTTGTCCTGCATACACAGCGCGATCGCCTAATTCTTCTTCAATGCGCAACAAACGGTTATATTTGGCTACTCTCTCACTCCGACAAAGGGAACCAGTTTTAATCTGTCCCGCTCTGGTGGCTACGGCTAAATCTGCAATAGTCGTATCTTCGGTTTCTCCCGAACGATGGCTGATAACGGAACGATAACCGCTACGGGTAGCTAGTTCGATAGTTTCTAGGGTTTCGGTGAGGGTGCCAATCTGATTGAGCTTAATTAAGATTGCATTGCCAACTTCTAGTTCAATTCCCTTTTGCAACCGGGTTTTATTGGTCACAAACAAGTCGTCACCCACTAGCTGAATTTTGTCTCCTAGCTTATCGGTTAGAGTTTTCCAGCTCTCCCAGTCATCTTCGTGGAGGGCATCCTCAATGGAAACGATGGGATACTTTTCAACTAGCTCAGCAATATAATTAATAAACTCTTCGGGAGTATGAGCCTCACCATCGTAGGTATATTTACCATCAGCATAAAACTCACTTGCCGCGACATCCATTGCTAGAGCTATCTCTTCTCCGGGTTTATAGCCCGACTTTTCGATCGCCATAATCAAGAGATCTAAAGCCTCCTGGTTAGAACCTAAATTAGGTGCGTAGCCACCCTCATCACCCACACCAGACAGTAAACCTTTTTCGCCGAGAACCTTGCTTAAAGTGGCAAATACTTCCGCACCCCAGCGTAGAGCCTCCCGAAAAGAGTCAGCACCCACGGGCATAATCATAAATTCTTGGAAGTCAACATTATTGTCTGCATGAGAACCACCGTTAATCACGTTCATCATCGGTACGGGTAAGACATTGGAAAGAGGCCCACCCAAATAACGATAGAGCGGTAACTCAACTTCCGCCGCCGCCGCTTTAGCCGTAGCCAGAGATACTGCCAGAATTGCGTTCGCCCCTAAATTCTTTTTGTTGGGGGAGCCATCGCGATCGATCATAATTTGGTCTACCGTGGCCTGTTCTAAAGCATCAACCTCAAGTAGGTCGGGAGTAATTTTTTCCTTAACGTTTCGCACGGCAGTCAGAACGCCCTTACCTCCATAGCGATCTTTATCCTCATCTCTGAGCTCGTGAGCCTCAAAACTGCCGGTAGAAGCGCCACTTGGTACTTGAGCCAAGCCTACTGCTCCCGTTTCCAGACGAACTTCGGCTTCGATGGTCGGGCGACCGCGTGAGTCTAAAATTTCCCGAGCAACAATGGCTTCAATTACCGCTTCTGATTGATTAAGCATTAATTCTCCTGTTTAAAAATTGCAATAATTGGCGATCTCGACCGCCAACATGTCAGCGCCAATAAATATATCTTCTTTTGTGACCATAGCGGTAGGGACAAGGCATTCCTCGTCCCTCAGGCTTGAAAATTTTGACTTAACTTTTATGCTGAAACCAACATTTCAGTCTCTTTCGCCGCCATTGTCATAATTAGGTCGATCGCGCGATGGGAATAACCCCACTCATTGTCGTACCAGGCTACAACCTTGAAGAAGTTGCTGTTTAATTCCATGCCCGCCCCGGCATCAAAAATACTTGAGTGAGAATCTCCCGTAAAATCGGTAGACACTACGGGATCGTTGGTATAGCCCAAAATTCCTTGCATTTCTCCCTCGGCTGCGGTTGCCATAGCCCGACAAATTTCGTCGTAGCTGGTGGAGCGTTCGGTTCGGAATGTTAGATCGACGACCGAAACATCAGGAGTCGGTACCCGCATTGCCATCCCCGTTAGTTTTCCGGCTAATTGAGGTAATACCAGCGCCACTGCCTTAGCTGCTCCGGTTGAGGCGGGAATAATGTTTTGACCGGCACCCCGTCCAGAGCGCAAATCTTTTTTGTTATAACCATCTACCGTTCCCTGGGTGGCGGTAGTGGCATGAATGGTGGTCATCAAACCTTCTTTTAAGCCAAAATTGTCGTCGATTACCTTGGCAATGGGAGCGAGACAGTTAGTGGTGCAGCTAGCATTAGAGACGATCGCATCGGTGCGGGGATCGAAAGTCTCGTGGTTGACACCCATTAGTAGGGTTTTGACTTTATCGGGATCTTTGGTGGGGGCAGAGATTACCACCCGCTTGGCACCTGCCGTTAGATGTTTGGATGCTCCTTCATGGGTCGTAAATAAGCCCGTTGCCTCAACCACATAGTCGATCTGATGCTCTCTCCAGGGCAACTGTTCGGGGTTGCGCTCAGAAATACAGGGAATAAATTTACCGTTGACGATAATCCCGTCTGACTGAGCTTCGATAGTGCCGTTAAAGCGACCGTGAGTCGAATCATATTTCAATAAATAGGCGATCGCCTCTGGGGGAATTAAGTCGTTGATACAGACAAATTCAATTTGTGGATTGTTTAGTCCCGCACGAAATACAAGTCTACCAATGCGCCCGAAACCGTTAATCGCTACTCTTACGGTTGCCATTGTTACTCCTTATTGTAGTGTTTTAGGAAAAATGCTCATTCGCCCCAACCTTACTCGTTCGATTTTCCTTGAGGCGATACTCCTAT
Organism: Cyanobacteria bacterium J06623_7; assembly: GCA_038524555.1. Taxonomy (GTDB): domain Bacteria; phylum Cyanobacteriota; class Cyanobacteriia; order Cyanobacteriales; family Xenococcaceae; genus Waterburya. The sequence goes on from JBCBIN010000221.1 coordinate 5,524, forward strand.
TTAATCTACAAATTCAAAAATTTTAAACCGTCAACTGCTTAAGAAAAGATAAATTAACCCTGATGTGAACTAGTAATGTCTTAAAAGTTACCAGTTTATCTCCAAGAAGATGAGGACTGGGATCGGGAACGGTATTCTGTAAAACATTCCAGTTTTTTATTAGGTGTTTATTTAAGCAGAGGTACTTATAAATAGAGCCATAGTCAAACCGATAATTATTCAATTCAGATTATTCAATTTAAATTTATCGCTGCCAAAGCCCACAATATGAACGCCGAATCAGAAGCCGACCAAAATATCCCCCAAACCATCATTGATCGAGTCGCCGAAACAGCGATCGCCTCTCAGTTAAAATCGGCACAGAAAATCGATGTTCAGCTCGATAGCAATGCCTCACAACTGCTTCAGGTTCAGGCTCGTTCTGTCGAGATCGCCGGTGCAAAAATCATTGTCGTTAAAGATTCAGCTAGCCAAAATAGATATCGCCGGTCGGGATTTTTCCCTGGACTTAACTCAAGTTCTCTCGGGCAATATTGCCTTTAAGCGACCGGGTAATTTCCAAGTAAAACTCGTTTTTGCCTAGTCCGGTGGCGATCGCTTATTAGATTCGGCATATGTCAGAGTTCTCTTACAAGGGCTAGTTTTTGAAATCGCTGGATCGCCAGCCAACTTTCTATCTCCAGCAGGCAAAATGTCGTTTTAAGCCCGACGGAAATCTCTGTTTGACGGCGACTATTGTGTCACACTGCCAGCAAAAAACCAAAACAGCACAATTTGAAATCTTATTTCAGTTCCAGCAACAGGGAGCAGAAATCAAATTTATCGGCGGTAAATACCTCAGAGATCGCCCACTAGACTGGAATGATACGGCAGCAATCATGAGTACGGTTAGCGATTTACTCTATCTACGACACGTTGCCAACAAGGATCTAGATATAGTCATTACCAGCATCCAGATTAAAGAGCAGCAGTTAATTCTCACTAGTGATACCAGAGTCAAAAAATTACTAGACTTCGTTACCCCTGCCCTAAAGTCTATTACCGCAGAAATC
>JBCBIN010000222.1:0-6571 GCA_038524555.1 Cyanobacteria bacterium J06623_7
AGTGATGAAGACAGTAATTTACTCTTTGAGTGGTAATACTGTCTTCATCACTACATAAAATAAGCTCCAGAATAAATAGGGTAAAATAATACGCTTAAACTTTTTCTGCCAAAAACTAGCATCTAAAACTAAAGGCAGTTTTTTAGTTCCAAAATAAAAAGATGCAGCTAAGAAAAAAGGAACGGCAAAATAAAATAAATGGCGAAATCTAATCGCCGCTTCCGCAATGGGAACACCCCAAGTTTCATCTCCTGAGTGAACTAAAATTACGGCAAATGCAGCTAGTCCCCGGCATAAATCGATACCGTTTAATCTTGTTGTTTTACTCATATAAATTTACTTAAACTGAATGCTTAAACTACTGTGTGCCACTGCTCGATTAATCGTCGGGCAATGCTGGTGTGGGAATACAGTCGGGCGACTCGTTCTAAGCCGTAGTTACCCATTTCTCGCCGCCAAGGGCGATCACGGATCGTTCGTTGGAGGATTGCCGCTAAGGCAACGGGATTACCTTCGGGGAAAACTAGTTCCGGGCGATCGATAACGTGGGGAATTTCACCGCAGCTAGAGCCAATCACGGGAATACCCATCGCCATAGCTTCAATAATTACGTGGCCAAACTGCTCTTTCCAGGTCGCCACGGTGCGGGACGGTAAGACTAGAACATCAAACTTAGCCAACTCCACAGGTGCGGCTTCATGGGGGACGGCACCCCGCCAGATAATGCGATCGCTAATTTGCTGCTGTGCTACCGCTGCCTTTAACTCGGCTTCACTTTTACCCGAACCACAAATGGTCACTTGACAGTTAATACCCTGCTGTTTGAGCTGACTTACGGCAGTAAATAAAACATCTAAGCCCTTTTCCGGAACTAAACGACCTAAAAAGCCAATATTTAAAGTTTCTGGCTCTGGCTTAGCTACAGGGCTAAATAAGTTCGTATCTACTCCCATCTGGGGCATGACCTCAATCTTGCCCGGAAATTTCCAGTTACGCAGCACTTCGGCACCATCCTGGTTACCCGCCAGATAAATATCAGTGGCGTTCATTACATAGTCACGCACCCAACGCCGGAAAGCGGGTAAGCTACGCTGCTGATTTTCCCAGCCAAAGACCACCATCGGCTTGCGGTATAGTTTTGCCCAAAATGCCACTTCTAAAGCGCAGAGAGAAAAAATTTCCTCTTCTACCTGAATCACGTCGGGCTGAAAATCTTTAATTACCTGACGAATTTTCCAGGGGCTATACATATGTGCGCCGACTCTTCCAGTGAACCAGACGGGAGCGGGATATATTTTTAGTTCTGGGAAGGGTGTTTCCAACTCTAGCGAGCGATTCCATTCCGTGGCGCGCCAGTTACTGGGAGCGAGTAGAGCGACTTCCACACCCAAATCGGCGATCGCTTTAAGCTTGCCTTGATTGACCCCGACGACATAGGTATGACTGACAAAGAGAACCTTGAGTTTACGCCTAGTGGGTAGGGCATCAAGGTCTGCCGTGCTGTTTTCTTTGGTATCGAGCATAGATCTAAATTTATAAATTTGTTGATAAGTAAAAATTTAAAATTGTTAAAATTGCCAGGGGAAATTAAAACTGCATGGCGCGTTCGTTTTGCTCTAGCTTGAGTCTTTTGCGCTGCCATGCCAGTCCCAGCAATAAAGCAAAGGAGAGCATAAATCCTGGTTCTTCTAGCTGAGTAAAGACGCAACCAATGACTACCATCGCCAGCATGGTAATTTTGAGGGAGTTATCGAGGGCAAGATTACGCCAGACTAAATAAGCCAGGTAAAGATAGCCACTCAAGCCGACAAATCCTAAGTCACCCCATATACCTACCCAGCTAAAAATAGGGCTAAACAAACTAGAACCCTTCGCCAGCCAAAAGGTAGTAATAAATTCGCGAGACTCTGCACCGATGGAAGTAGTGGTCGCTCCCAAAGGCTCGAAGATACTCCGGTAGTCCTGCATAAACCAAGCCCCTAAACGAGTAACGCTATGACCGGGACCAAGACCAAACAGCCAGTTACCGGCGGAGCTAAATTCGCTGAGGATTGCTCTGATGGAATAGAATTTGGTAAACCAGACATCGCCGCCGGGGGCGTATAGTTCGGGTCTAGACCAGGCAGTAAAGGCAGCAAAGAAAGGTAGATTATTAACACACCAGAGAAAGGTTAAGCCCGTCACAATCATGGCAATTAGTAGCTTGATTGTTTTGCCCACATCCTGCACGTTAAAGATAATTAGCAAGACCCAGCCCACCGCATAAGCCAACACTAGCTGTTTAGCATCTGAAAACACTAGCTGCCAGCCCGCCGCCGTTAATGCTGCTACCCTAATCCAGAGAGGACAGTTTTTACCATTGATGAGGAAGTATAGTGCCGCAATGGTAGATACCCCCGCCGAGACGTAGTTCCCGGCACCAGAAACAAAAAATACGCCACCGCAACCGTCAGTCCCGTCAAAACCTTGAGCGTAGAGTTTGCCCATATCAATTAACGGCTTTTGTATCGCCGCCAACAAAAAATTAATTACTGCCGAAGCAATAAACCAGCGCTGGAGCTTGTTCACCGACTTGCCCGACATGGGGATACAGATAATCGCGGCAATAAACATAACTGGTTCCCCCAGCATCATAAAGCTGGCGAGGGCATTAATAATTCCCGCACCATTCCAGAGGGCACTGGCGAGATTGACCATAAAAAAGATAAACAGTCCCGTGAGCAAAGTTTTGATTAACCGTAGCTGTAGCTCATTTTTCGTGGGTGTAGTCAATAAAGCGATCGCCGAAATCAAAGGCACAATCACAAAGTGCGCGTGGGATAAAATCGGCGGTAGGGGAGTCATGGTCGTAATAATGCGAGCATAGAAGACCAAGGAGAAGGCAAAGATGATTAGATTAGTATTGCTAGTCCAGCTTGTTTTGCCTGAATAACTAGGAGTAACAGCATGAGTAACCATATAAATTTAGGTATAAATGATAGATAAATAATTATTTTTAATCGGCTAATTCATCGCGCTACGTAGCTTAGTCACCGTCCAATTAATCAGCTTAGGTCGGTGGTGGGGAGCATAGAGCCAAGAAATAGCCGGCTTGGCTAGGGGCAGAGGCATCAAGCCGACCCAGATAAACCAGATACTGTAAAACAGCTTTTTGGCAAAATTAAACTCGGAATATTGCCAGAGACATTTAATGCCCCAATAAATCAGCTGGAGCGCCCGATCTCCAGCAACGGGATGGGTTTGCTGGTTGAGCCTTAAAGAGATAATGCGCGACCATAAGCGAGCAAAGGAACGTTGTTCGAGGTCATAAGGAATTTCGTACCCCAAATCTCTAGCTTTTTTGCTTAATAGGTCAAAATTTTCTAGATCGTGGATGACGAAGCGTTTAAAGCGATCGCCCGTCACCGTAGCTAGGGCCCACTGATTGCTATCGTGAACACGGTAAACCCCGAGAGGTGTTTCTATCGCCGCTATTTCGCCATAAAAAGGTACCTGGAAAGACAGATAATCGTCCGCCGTTAATTTGTAGCGATCGGGAATGGGAAATAAATCTGCTAAGGCTTTGCGGCTAATGGCGTTACCGCTGGTAGGCGTACTGATATAGCCCCCTCTAGAGAGAAGAGTTTGCCAGACTTTGCCTTCTGATAGAGGAACGCTACCCTGAGGGGAAGAATAGCCCAAAGATTCTCCTGCACCATCAACGACACTCAGGCGATAATGTACCTTCGCTAAGTCCGAGTGCCAGACCGTAACGATTTCGGCAACTGCTTTGGGAAAAAGATAATCATCCGAGTCGAGGAAAATGATAATTTCGCCCTGACTGCGAGCAAAACCGCTATTAAAAGCTGCTGCCTGTTTGCCGTTAGGCTGAAGAATAGGAACGATGCGTGTGTCATACTGGGCGATAATCTGCCGCGAATTATCCGTTGAACCATCATCGACCACGATTACCTCAATGTTTTGATAAGTTTGATTGAGGGCACTGTCAATCGCCTCGGCCAGAAAGCGATCGTAATTGTAGTTGTTAATAATAATGCTGACTAAGGGCTGGTTCATTTTGCTTCTACCTCTACTTGCTGTTGTGCTAATTCCCCCGACTTAAAATCACTGACCAATTCCAGAAAGCGGATCGCCGTCGGTTTTGGTGCGTAATTAGCGATCGCCCATTCTCGTCCCGCCGCAGATATCTCCGCCATTAATTCGGGCTGGTCGGCAATTCTGGCAATAGATTCGCTAATATTGTCTAGGTCAATACCAACGTAATGTTGACCGTTGGTGGGCATGACGGGTAGTTGCAAACCGTACTGAGCTAAATCAACGTGGAGAGTAATACAGCCGGCGGCTAGAGATTCCCAAAAGCGCCAACTGTCCCATTGACCGATACGCTTGGTTTTAATTCCTAGTTCGCTAATGATTTTGGCTGAATAGTAAGCCATGGGGTCTTGATAATCGGCTATTCCCGGAGCGAGAAAAAAGCCGCCAAAACAGGCGCAGGCAGCAGACTGCTGTAAACGATGGTAGTAGCTGGGGTAATGCCTTCTACCCGTTTGCACCCACTGTAGATAGTGATAGGGATTGTTGGCTACCTGACTCGGATCGTCGGTAGAGGTATCAATTATCAGACAAGATTCAAGCTGGGGTACGACATATTTTTGAACGTAGCGCCGCAGGGAGTGAGTAAACTTTTTGTGACGAAAATTTATTAGTATCGATGACTGTCGGGCGGCGTAGGGAACAGGCTGAGGTAATTCCTTGAGTACTCTTGCCGATAGCCCAAATGCCCAGGGGTAGACATTATCGGCATAGCGAGTGTGACTGGCATAGTGGGGACGCAGAATAAAATCGAACTGTCTAAACTCTCGTTTCCAGGCAGCGGTTCTAATGCCGGCAATACCGTCCTCGCAGTCGAGGTAGACTGTCTTATATTGGCGATTGGGAGCGAATAAATTAGGGGGTAAGCTGCCATATTTTTCATACCATTGTCTTTCGACGACCACCACATCACAGTCATGATGGGTAACTTGGGGATCCTTCGCGAGCAGAAAGTCCTCTGCGGGAGTGGGTCGCCAATAATCGTTGCTGGCATAATATTTAATGCCCAGTTCCTGTAACCCCGTGGCGAGATTAATAATCAAATCCTGAAAATAAGCGTTATCTGCTCTGCCTTCATCAACGGCGGTAAAGAAAAAGACTCTCGGTATACTCATGTTAAAAGCGGATCTATAGTTGAATTAAAAGATTGAATTTAAAGCACGACTTAGGCAAGACTTTGGTTAGTCACGACCTCGGCATAGCTACCGGAGCGTAAAACATGACCATTTTCAAGCTGATAGATGCGATCGCAGTGTTCGATAGTTGAAAGACGATGGGCGATGATAATAATAGTCTTAGAACCAGACAGTGCCTTAGTCGCATCGGTAATTAGGCTTTCCGTCTCGTTGTCTAAGGCGGCGGTTGCCTCATCAAAAACTAAAATTTCTTTCTCGTGATAAAGCGCCCGGGCAATACCCACCCTCTGACGTTGTCCCCCCGAGAGCAAGACTCCTCGTTCGCCGACAACGGTGTTTAGTCCCATGGGTAGACGTTCTACCACTTCATTAAGCTGGGCTGCCAGCAAGGCATTTTGTAGTCGCTGGCGATCGATTAGATGGTCGGGAATACCAAAGGCGATGTTCTTTTCGAGGGTGTCGTCAATTAAGAAAATTGACTGGGGTACATAACCAATAAGATTCTGCCAGGCTCTTAGCTGGGGATATACAGACTCACCATCTAGGGTTATATCGCCACTTTCCGGCGTCAGTAGACCCATCAAGACATCAACCAGAGTCGTCTTACCCGAACCCGACTTTCCAATCAAACCAATTGAGTCGCCCTTATTAATCGTCAGACTAATCTCCTGTAGAGCATTAGCCGCTGCACCGGGATATTTATAAACCAGATTATTGATCGCAATCTGGGAATTAAAATCTAGCTTCTGCTGACTTTGGGGATTATCGGCAAACTGGCGGGTTTTTCCTTGCTCTCGTAGCTGTTCTGCTTCCTTTAGTTCTCCATACAGTGAATCGAGAGAATGAATGTTGTAGCGAATCACGCTAATACAGGAAATAGTGTTGCCCGTGGCGGGTAAGAGGCGAATTGAGGCGATCGCAAAAATTCCAAAGATCGAGGTGAGATTTTGCCCGCTGTCCTGGTTGAAGGTCACAAACAAGAAGGCAAAGACAATCAAAAAGCTAATAATTACTGCCTCAACAATATAGCGTGGGAGATTAGCATATCCCGAAGCCAAACCCATATTTTTGGCATATTTACGCGCCGCATCATTCATCTGAGCTTCAAAATAAGGCTCACAGCCAATAATTCGCGTTTCTTTGAGTCCTCCCAAACCATGATTGAGAATGCGAATCATATCTGCCGAAGCATCAAAACCCTCTTTGCCCCAGTGACTCAACCTACCTTTGAGGGGGTTCAAGACCGCTAAAGCAACTAGCAACACGATCGAAATACCGACTGAAGCCGCCGCATTAGTTGTCACTAACAAAATTACCGATCGCTGTTGTATTGGTTTGGTTTT
>JBCBIN010000223.1:0-6536 GCA_038524555.1 Cyanobacteria bacterium J06623_7
CACTACTCTAATCCTCATCATCAGCACCGATTTGTCTGAGGTGAATGTGTTTTCGTCCTAAAGTTATTTCGAATTCATCTCCCTGTTGTAAACCCATTTTTTTGGTGTATGCAGAGCCGATTAATAAATTACCATTAGATTGAACGCTGATGCGATAGCTGGCAGAGCGTCCGCCTCTACCCTGTCCATTAGAAGTACTATCTAGTTCAATTCCCTCTGCATCGATTAATGCATTGAGGAACTTCATCATATTTACTCGTTCTACGCCATTTTTAGTGACTGTATAGTAGCCACATTTTTTGGCTTTTTCTTCTTTGGAAAGAGTGCCAAGCTCTTTCACTCTATCTATTAGTGTTGCACCGACTAAAGGTTGTGGTTGGGTTGTTTTTGCCATTAAATTTGAAACAACTAAAAATCTATTTGGTTTACAATTTTCGATTTGAGCTTAAAGTTTAGCTTTGGCTGACTTTTTTGCTTTTTTATTTTTCGTATAAATCTATATTACACTTATTGAGCATGATTAACTAAATTAAAAAGTTAAATTTTAATTTTTTTGTTAGAGAACGACATTGCCAATAATTAATATTTATAAGTCGCCAAAAAAATCTACTCAAATATATGTGTTTTATCGAAAAATTAAAAACTACTAATGAAGTTAACTACTCGCGGTCACTATAGCGTTAAAGCATTGCTAGACCTAAGCTTACAGCCTGGATATCAACCAACATCAGTTAAAATGATTGCTCAAAGGCAGGATTTGCCCGCACCTTATTTAGAAAAATTGTTGATGGAAATGCGACGAGCCGGAATTGTTAACTCTGTTCGAGGAGCGAAAGGTGGTTATCAGTTAGCGGCTAAGCCAGAGGAAATTTCTTTAGGCAAAATTTTAGAAGCGGTAGGAGAAACTATCGAACCCCTACCTCGGCAGTCTCCCGATCGCAATTTAGCAGAAGACTGGGTAACTTTCAGCCTCTGGCGACGACTACATCAGAAACTAAAGGAGGCGCTGTATAGTATTACCCTGGCAGATTTATATTATGATGCTCGCAGTTGGCAAGCCGCTCAAGGGGAAGAAAATAATTTTGTCGTTTAAATCTCAATAATTGTGCTGACAAACGGTAATAATTGGAGAGGACTCTGATTTTTCTCTCATATCTGGGAAAGGTGAAGATTGACTGAGCTGAAACTAGCAGTAATTATTAAATTGATAATTGAATTGACGGTAGTTTAATTACTATTAAGATTCTGGATAATATTTGAAATATTGCATCAGTTAGCCAAGAAAATTGACTGGTGTTCGGGATTTTTAGAGCGCTTGAAGTATTTGTCCCTGGGGTTTAATGACTTCTAGACCAGAAGAGCCGGCGTTCATTGCTAATGACAGTAACCACTCTCGACTGAGATTATAACGTTGCTTAAATTTGAGTTTAGTTCTTTCTGGCATAATTTTCCTTCCAGCCTAATTCTTTTACTTGCTGCTTTTGAAGATTATCTAGTAGGAGATCCTTGGGGATGGTATCATCCCGTCCGCGCAATGGGCTTGGCAATTCAAGTTTACAGCCAACCAGCAATTAAGTGGCTATCTCCCGGTTTACAACGTCGTCTGGCGGGAATAGGACTGGGTTTGGGACTGATTATTGGCAGTGCCATAGTCGGTTGGTATACGGTCATAGTCGCCAACTGGCTACAGCCGATTGTGGGGATTATCGTACAGGTAATTATCTTAGCTAGTTGCCTTGCTGGTAGGAGTTTAGCCATGGCAGCTCAGGACGTAATGGCTCCACTTCAGTCAGAGGATTTAGCTCTAGCTCGCTCTCGTTTAAGCCGGTATGTGGGTAGAGATACAGCCCACCTATCCCAATCGGAAATTTTACGAGCATTGTTGGAAACCGTAGCCGAAAATACTGTAGACGGAGTAACAGCGCCTCTATTTTATGCGATCATTGGTTCTTTTACGCCCCTGGGAGCGGTACCTCTTGCCCTGGCTTATAAAGCTGCTAGCACTCTAGATTCTATGGTCGGTTATCGCCGCGAACCCTACACCGATTTGGGTTGGTTTAGTGCTCAGCTAGAAGATCGTCTCACCTGGTTACCCTGTCGTTTAACCGTTATCTCTCTCTGCCTGATTTCGGGCAGACCACAAGAAGTATGGCACATATGTCGTCGCGATGGTGTCAAGGATGCTAGCCCTAATTCTGGCTGGAGTGAAGCAGCCTACGCCGCTATTTTACGGGTACAGCTTGGAGGGCAAAATATCTATCGGGGAATTGTAAGCGAAAAACCATTATTGGGAGAGCCAATCGAGGCAATTTCGAGGGAGAAAATTACTCTAGCACTTACTCTTACTCGTTATTGTTGTTTGGCTTGGCTGGCATTAGCGATCGCGCTTCATCTCTTAGTTCAAATATTAAGTACCTAAATATTATCGAGACATTGAATCGGGTTCTCAGACCTGCCGTTTTATTAAATCGAAGCTACACTATTATACTGTCCTAAAACTAGTTGGATTTAACAGCTAAATTAACGGCTTATCAACAAACAAAAATTCGACAACTGCCGAAGATTCGACCTCTCTTGGCTGGCTTTAATCGCTACTCTAGCTTGACTAGCGGATTTAATCCCTAAACTTATTATTCCGAGCTTAACAATCGCAATCAAAGTGGTCTGATGACTAATATGCCGGTTATTTTGGCTTAGAAATGTATCTTAGATAGCAAAAAATAGCCTAAGTGTTATCTCCGTAACAATGCTCTTGAAAAATATCTGCTACAACAAGAGTCCGTGTTTTTTTCCGGCTCTAACTTCAATTATTAGGTCGATAATTATGTTTGCTAAAAATCAACTATATCTTTAGGCAATCTTCACAGCAATTAGGTGATCTTGCTCATGCAAAAACTTGAATAAATCATGCACGATAAAACATAGAGAAAGGTAAGACAAACCATTAATTTTTCTCGTTCGGGTTAGTCAAAGTCATCAACTGACAGTTGGCGGACAGAGTTAATGCACGAGAGCAGATATTGAGTCGTAAACAGCAAAACATCGTTCGTATTCTTCTCACGCCGTTAGCAAACAAACCATATCCAGGAAGCAATCATGAATTTAGTACAACATACTTTTGAAGCGCTACATTTGAATTTTGGGCTTTCTCGTGACCAGCGAGTTAAACGGAAAAAGAAGAGTGAGCGCCAGAACCTGGATTTTCTATCTCCCATACGTCAATGGTTAGATAATATGGCGATCGACAGCAGTCCTCTCGCTCATCGCATCTGTAAAATGATTCCTAGTCAGTGTCCTTTTGAACGAGAAGTAAAGTTTTTGGGTCGCACCCTAGTTAAAATTCCGCCAATGTGTAAATTCAATCCACTGTATAACGAGCTTGTTGCCTTACGTTTTCGCGCCATCTGTTATTTGGCCGATACCTGTGGTGAAGATGTTAGCATCTACTGTTGAGATAGATTAAAATTAGGAGTTCTCTTCTCTTAATAGACAATCGTGGCCATCATCGCGCTCAAAGCTTGGTATCTAGAACAGTACGAACCAATTAAGCAGGTAATTCAGCAGCCTTTTACCCTACGTCTGAGTAGAAATAGCTTGCTAAAAACGGGCTTGCGGGCAGATTTTTTAGACGATCGCCAGGAAGTAGAAGGCTCTGAGTGGTTTGGGCGATATTTGTCTGGTCGTACGGTTGAATTTTATATTCAGGGTAGCGGCACCTATGAAGTAGCTAACATCGACTTGGTTTCCCAGGAAATATATTTCACGAAGGTCAACAGCCTTTCCAGCTTGGAACCAATTATTTACTACAGTCCCCAAGCTCACGATACTGTCGCCAACGAAGCCATTACCAAGGTACTGAGTACCATTATCGAGAGTGTATCAACTAGGGCTCGTATCCCTCTAACTTTAGAAATTACACCGCGTACAGCTGGCTCCCCCCTGCGCTTGAGCAGCAGTCAGTTTCGCAAAATAAGTAAGAGTTTACTCTTTATTGCTGATGTAACGCCGATTAGCACCATTGCCAGGGACGATGCCCGAGAGCTACTGGTTGATTCTAATGTCTGTATTGAATTGGGTTATGGTGTTGAAACTAAAGACAGTAGTCAAATCTTGTTGTTAAATAGAGTGCGACCGGATTTATCGGGAACCATGCCGTTTGACATGCCCAACTATAAACAGCTTAGTTTTGAGGATGGCGAGCAGCTAGGAAAAAGCTTGCCCAAGCTAGTTAAAACTTTATTGCAAAGATATAACCTCTACTAAGCTCAATCATTGTCTCTTGAGGATTTGCCCCTCAAAAAGCGAATCCCTCGGCTAAAATTTAATTGAGAATCTTTTTGGTCAAGGGTCAAACTGTTGGCGATCGCTATTTAATAATTATCGGCTTGAGATAAACTTGCCACGGTATTAGACAATAATCACAAAGTCGAAGACCATTAAAGAAGTTAAATGCCCTAAATAGAGGTAGCTGGGCGTTCTTCGTCTGTCAGCAACATCTAAAATGAATCAGCCCGCAATACTCCAGCTCGATAACATTACGAAAGTATTTCCCCACTCCGGCTCGGCAGGGGATAAACAGCAGCCAACCAAAGTTTTAGATGATGTCAGCTTAACCTTAAATAATGGTGAATTATTGGGCTTATTGGGGCCTTCTGGATGTGGTAAAACCACTCTACTGAGGATTGTCGCTGGGTTTGAGTCAATTTCTGCCGGCACTGTGGCGATCGCAGGCAAAACAGTTTGTAGTTGTAGCGAATATTTAGCAGCAGAAAAAAGACAGACCGGCATGGTGTTTCAAGACTATGCACTCTTTCCTCATTTAACCGTGGCGGAAAATATTGCCTTTGGCTTGAGACATCAGCTCAAAACAGCTAAAAAATTATTTGCTCGTCCAGATCGCTCTAAAATTAGGCAGAGAGTAGGAGAAGTCCTAGATTTAGTCGGGTTACAGGGGTTCGAGCGGCGCTATCCCCATCAGCTTTCGGGAGGACAGCAGCAGCGTATTTCTCTGGCTAGAGCTTTGGCACCGCAACCAGCCTTAATTTTATTAGATGAGCCTTTAAGTAATTTAGATGTTAGAGTGCGCCATCGACTGCGAGCCGAAATTCGGGCAATTCTTAAGGCGGCAGGAATATCAGCCATTTTTGTAACTCATGACCGAGAAGAAGCCCTCGCCATTTCGGATAAAATTGCCGTCATGTGGCAGGGAAAAATTGAGCAAATCGGCACCCCAGAGAGCATTTATCTCCAGCCAGCAACGCGCTTTGTGGCAGAATTTGTCACTCAAGCCAACTTTTTACCCGCTGTCCGACAGGGAGATATCTGGCAGACAGAAATTGGTTCCATTGCTGCGGCATCCCCGTCCACACTGGGAGAGACAGGAGAATTAGCCTTACGTCCGGAAGAGATTACTCTGGTGCCCGAGCCTAACTCCAAGTTTATCGTCAGAGAACGGCAGTTTTTGGGTCGCGAATACTTCTATGCCGTAGAAATAGCCACGGGCAAAATTATTTATGTGCGGATGGGTTTGGGTTTGGCAGAGGCGATCGCTATTGGTACCAGAGTCAAACTAGTCTTTAAATCAGACAAGCCGCAAATATTTCTGGATTAAAACGAAGATGGGTATGGTGCGAATTAAGATAGTTGGATAAATTAGTCCTAGACTAGGGAATTACGTAACTTAATGTAGTTCGGCGGCTAGCCACTCCTTGACCGTATTTACTACCGATTTAATAGGGATATCTTCCGCTACTTTATTCGCCCGCTTCACGACCTCTACCTTACCTTCTGAAAGCGATCGCCCGGTAACTACACGATAGGGAATACCGATTAGTTCGCAATCTTTGAACTTAGCTCCAGCTCTTTCTTTACGGTCATCCAACAGCACCTCTACTCCAGCCTGTTTGAACTCCTCGTACAGCTTTTCACCGGCTGCCATTTTCTCTGCATCGGAAATATTGGGCACGATGACGATAACCTGATACGGGGCGATCGCTACAGGCCAAATAATGCCATCTTTATCATAGGATTGCTCGACTGCTGCTTGTGCTAAACGGGACACCCCAATACCGTAGCAGCCCATCCAGAGAGGTTCTGTCTTACCATTTTCATTGGTAAAGTTGGCCCCCATCGCTTCGGAGTACTTTGTCCCTAACTGGAAAATATGCCCCGCTTCAATACCCCGGGCGCTGCTTAAAATCTGACTTGGATCGTGAATAGCGCGATCGCCCGCTTTCGCTGACTGAATATCTACCTGTAGTTCGGGCAGAGTAAAGTTATCGCCCCAGTTTGCCCCCACGACGTGAAAGCCTGTCTCGTTTGCGCCAGTAACAAAGTTTTTGAGTTCGACAACGGTACAATCTGCTATGCGGAGAAAGCTAGGAATTACGGTTTTTGAACCATCCTTGATGATATAACTGTTGTCCAAATCGGGAGCGATATAGCCCAGGGGTAAATCTTTAGTAGCCCATTTCTTCTGCGCCTGAGCATCGGGTACAGTTAGAGAAATAATAGTTTTAGCTTTGTAGTTTTTTGCC
>JBCBIN010000224.1:0-6518 GCA_038524555.1 Cyanobacteria bacterium J06623_7
AGGTAGAGGGGAATAGGGTAAAGGAAGATGAAAATGTGTAATCAAATTTGTCTTACTACATATATTGCTCGACATATGCTTATTAGATTGTTCTGGAGGAGATAATTTGCTGGTATTCGGCTTCGGTATACAAATCTTTTTTGTCTGCGATGCGTTCGATAAATAAAATGCCGTTTAAATGATCTAGTTCGTGCTGAAAAATCCGCGCGATAAACCCCGTCAGAATCTCCTGCTTAACTTCCCCCTCGCGAGTCGCATACTCTACGGTAATTTCTTGATAGCGGGAAACTAAACCCCTCGTGTTAGGGACGCTTAGGCAGCCTTCCCAATCCTTGACTTGAGTTTGTCCGTGAGCGATAAGACGCGGGTTAATCATGACTTTTGGTGCCATTTTGGGCGCATGGGGATAACGTTCGCTCGGATGGGAAGCCACTACCAATAAACGATAGGGTAGAGAAATTTGGGGGGCGGCAATGCCAACTCCTCGATGGGCGATCGCCGTAGCGATGAGAGAATCAATCAACTTTTGTAGATTCGGCTCGAGGACATTGGTTACCAATTGCGCTGGAGCTTGAAGAACTGGGTTGCCTATTTTGGCGATCGCCGGATAATTCATCGGTATTGAAACTTATTGTAAGCGGTTTGAACCCACATCAGCCTGTTTTATGGCGGTCAGAATCGAGTCAAGGAATAGAAACAGATAGTTAATATTACCGATCTATTTCAACTCTACTGGTAGAATCTTATATCATCTTCAAGGGTCAAGTAACAGAGTGGCAATTTCTTCAGCACAATTATGGGAACAGGTTTTAGAACTGCTCAAAGCCAGGCTAAGTCGTCCCACCTTTGAAACTTGGATCCAAAACACCACTCTCGATCGCCTTGATGCCGACCAGATTGTAATTTTGACCCCCAACGCTTTTGTCAGGAATCACTTACAAAAACACTACCTAGATCTGATCGGTGATGCCGTAGCAGAGGTAACGGGAAAATCGTGGAAAATTTGTCTCAAGTCTCAGCCGGGGGAAGACCTCGCTTTGTTGAGTAAACCTAGTGATTTTAGTCAATATAGACAAAAGCCATCCAAACGGAATGCTCCTAAACCCAATAAATTAAATTCTAAATATACTTTTTATAGTTTTGTTGTCGGCTCGACTAATCGCATGGTACACGCTGCCTCTTTAGCGGTTGCGGAGTCTCCCGGACGAGATTTCAATCCCCTATTTTTGTGTGGTGGCGTCGGTCTGGGCAAAACTCATTTGATGCAGGCGATCGGTCATTATCATCTAGAAATCAATCCCGAAGCCAGGGTGTTTTACGTTTCTACCGAGCAGTTTACCAATGATCTGATTGCGGCGATTCGCAACGACAGTATTCAGGCTTTTCGGGAACATTATCGCACTGCCGATATTTTGCTAGTGGACGATATTCAGTTTATTGAAGGCAAAGAATATACCCAAGAAGAATTTTTTCATACCTTTAATACTCTGCACGAAGCCGGACGGCAGGTTGTTTTGGCTAGCGATCGCCCGCCCCAGCAGATCCCTAAACTACAGGAACGTCTTAGTTCGCGCTTTTCGATGGGCCTGATTGCTGATGTTCAGGTACCGGATCTAGAAACTCGCATGGCCATTTTACAGAAAAAAGCTGAATATGAGAATGTGCGTCTGCCCAGGGAAGCGGTGGAATACATTGCGACCCAGTACACCTCCAATATTCGCGAACTAGAGGGGGCTCTAATTAGAGCGATCGCCTATATATCTCTCTCGAATCTGTCGATGACGGTAGAAAATGTCGCCGCAGCACTCAATCCTAAGGTAGAGCAGATCACCGCCTCCCCCGATACCATTTTGCAGGTAGCGGTGGAAATTTTGCAGGTTCCCCTGGAAGATTTAAAAAGTAGCTCTCGTCGACGTGAAATAAGCAATGCTCGACATATAGCGATGTATCTCATGCGCCAACATACCGACCTGAGTTTGCCCCGCATTGGTGAAAAATTTGGTGGCAAAGACCATACTTCCGTCATGTATAGCTGCGATAAAATTTCTAAGCAGTTGCGTAAAGATCGAGCCCTCAATCAAACTATTTCTCTGTTGAGCGATCGCATTAATTTTGTCAGCCGTCAGAAGTTTTCTAACTGACAGCGAGAGCGACGGGCGAAGGGACTTTTCCACAAGCTCAGGACAAAAAACTCAACTTTCCCACAGTTTTTCCACAGACCGATCTTGCCATTAAAAATTAAGCCCGACACCGCCGTAAATCCAGATCGACCCTGTAGTACAATCGATGGGCAACATTCCTTGATTTCGCTTCTGAGATGAAAATTATTTGCGCTTCCTCCGATCTCAAACATAATCTTGCTCTAGTTAGTCGCGCGGTTCCCTCTCGTCCAGAACCGGCAGTTTTGGGTAATGTCTTAATCTCGGCAGAAGAAACTACTCAGAAGGTTAATTTAACCGCTTTTGATGGCAACCTAGGGATTAAAACCAGCTTCAATGCTGAGGTAGAAACGGGAGGCAATATTACTCTACCCGCCCGGCTGTTAAATGATATTGTGACTCGTCTGCCCGAAACGGAAATTACTTTAGATGCCTCTAATGATGATGCTAGTTTTTTGACCACGATTAGTTCTGCCTCTGGTCAATTTCAGCTCACGGGCATTGATGCCGCAGAGTTTCCCATACTTCCTACCGTGCAGGGAGAGCAAACCGTCAAATTGCCGATCGCCGTCCTGAATGAGGGATTAGGGGGCTGTTTATTTGCGGCCTCGACCGAGCTATCCAAACAGATTTTGACCGGGGTACACCTCAAAACTCAAGGAATTGGTGCGAATGGTTTGGGAGACATCTTAGAATTTGCCGCTACTGATAGTCATCGATTAGCCGTCGTCGCCACCAATCTTAATGGGGATGTGGAAGAAAGTACAGAGGAAGCGGCAACAACATCAACTTTGCTAGAACTACCAGAGTTGGCAGTCACAATTCCCGCTAAGGCTTTAAGAGAACTAGAACGAATTGTCAGCGATGCCCCGGCTAACGACACGGTGAAGGTCAATTTTGACGAACAGGTAATGGTGTTTGAATTAGGTGATCGCTTGTTAACCAGCAGTAAAATACCCGGTGATTATCCTGCTTACGGACAGTTGATTCCCCAAAAATTTAGCCGAGAAATCATTTTAGACCGCAAACGTCTGCTTTCAAGTCTGGAATTGGTGGCGATTCTGGCGCAGAAAAATAATCTAGTCAAATTTAGCCTCAACCAGAACGAAGGGGAGCTAGTTGTCTCAGCCGATACTCAAGACGTTGGTAATGCTGAACAATCTCTCCCGGCAGAAATTATGGGGGAAGATATTGAAATCGCCTTCAATATTAAATATCTCATGGATGGATTAAAGGCACTGCCCACTGCAGAAATAAAAATGCAGCTCAACGAATGGAATCAGCCCGTTATCTTCAGTCCTCTAGGGGGCTTGCAGATGACCTATTTGGTCATGCCCGTCCAAATCAGAAATTAAAGTATGGTGATCGCCTTAACGTTAGTTAGAATAGCTCTCGATTGAGATCTTGTTTGAGATATTTGGCCGATTTTCTATCCAGGGAAAGCGATCGCCATATTCACCCAGCTCGACTTAGCTTATTTTTTTCATTTTTTAAAGTTAATCTAGATAGACAAGTTTTCCAGGTCGTTTTTATAGTTACGGGTTATGTCCTACGAGTCAAAGTTAGAGCGTCAAGCTAATCGATTAATTAGCCCTGCCCAACTATGTTTGGTGCTGTCTGTCGGGCTACATTTGCTCGTATTACGGTTTGGTTTGCCCTCAATCAGATTTAATAATGATGGTGGAACGAGAGAAGTCTCAGTCATTGAGCTTAATGCCGAGCAACAGGCACGCTTACCAGACCTCTATCCTCAACTGCCTAATCCCGACTTGTCCGAACTAGATCTGCCCCAACCAGACTTAAACGACCCGGCGGCACCTTTTGCCATTCCTCCCAATTTGATTCCGGGAATTACCGATCCTGCCGATTTACCACCCCTAGTTATTCCACCACCACCAACATTCGATATTCCGGCTTTACCACCAATAACTGATATTACCCTGCCGCCAGTGGGCGACTTGTCTAATTTACCCTTACCCCCAGAAATAAATCCGCTTGATTTCAAAGTGGAGCCAATTAAGCTGCCTCCAGACCTGGGTAAAGTGCCAGAGGTACCCGGCGATTTACCGCCAGTCAATCCCCCAGACGGCTCTACCGCCGCTAAGCCAAACAAGCCCTTAGATCAGCTTCTTAATCAACCCGACACCACACCTTCAGAGCGACCTGCCGAACCCCAACCTCAAGAAACGCCCCAACAAATTGCCGCCCGCAAGCTAGCCCAGTCCCAAGAGCGAATTAAGAATCTACGCCAGAGTTTGAGTAAAACCGATGAGGGTACCAGCGACGAAGAAGCGCGTCAAAACTATGTTGTTTGGCTGGCAAAGGTCAAAGATATTAAGCCCGAACAGTTAGAAATTAAAGGTGTATATCCTCGTGATGCCTGTATCAAGCGCCTCCAAGGCAGTAGCGTGTTTGGCATTGTGGTCAATACTCAAGGAGAAGTAGTCGCGGCAGACTTACTCAAAGGAGCTAAATACCCCTTATTTAATCGACAGGCGAGTAAAGACATTAGCGATCGCACTTTTGAAAATAAAACTGATCGACCCAAACCTTATCAGGTAAAAGTAAATTATCAATACGATCCGGAAATTTGCCCTTCGTTGACCCTACCCTCTATCAGAAAACAAGAGCCAGTACCGAAACCCAAACCGAAACCCCAGGTAAAACCAGCACCTAAGCCCGAATCTAAGCCCGTTCCTCCTGCCGAATCGGAAAAACCTCCGGCACAATCAGAACCCCAACCAGAACCTAAGCCCGTTCCTCCTGCCGAACTAGAATCGAAACCAAAACCCAAGCCTCAACCCCAACCCCAACCCCAACCGGAAACTCAACCAGAAGTGCCATCTCCTTCTTTACGAGATCGTCTGCGCGATGTGCCTCTAAGAGATATCGATCCCACTAAATTAAAAGATATTCCCCTGCCAGAAAGACCTGATTTCAATTGACCTTTAGGTCAGCAAAACTATTCTCCAGACTTTTACTTGAATTAACTCGATTTTGTCTGAGATTAATTTGAGCGGCGATCTCTCTATAATTGTGTTATTGTTATCTACTGTGTGTTTACAAACAAACCATAAAATTCCATAATCATAGATGTTTATAAAAACTCACCAGTGATTGCAAACAGAGTTTTTCATTTTATTTTAAAATCCTATTAATTAATATGAAGTATGAAAACTAAGTGGTATGAAATCCTGGGTGTAAGAGTCAATCTGCTTAGTATGGTTCAGCTTAATTCATTAATTGAAAAAGCCATACTGTCTAATTCCAAATGGATTATTGCTAACCATAATCTCAACAGCCTGTATATTTTTCATCACAATCCGGCGATGAAAGACTTTTATAGCAAGGTTGATTATGTTCATATTGATGGTATGGCACTAATCTTTTTAGGTAAGCTATTAAATCTTCCTTTTAAACGAGAGCATCGTGTTACCTATGCCGACTGGGTTTGGTCCTTAATGGAACGAGCTGCGACCTCCAATTGGCGGGTGTTGTATTTGGGTTCTAAGCCTGGAGTTGCTGATCGGGGAGCAGATATTTTGCGAGAGAAATATCCGGGACTAGAAATTGCCACCGTCCACGGTTACTTTTCTCCCGGCAGTCAGAATCAAGCAGTGGTGGATAAAATTAATTCCTATCAGCCTCACATACTAATGGTAGGCATGGGCATGCCGCGCCAAGAGAAATGGATTCTCGATAACGTCGATCTGGTGGAGACAAATATCGTTTTGCCTAGCGGTGCCTGTATTGACTATATAGCCCAAGAAATTGCGACTCCTCCCCGTTGGATGGGGCAAGTAGGTTTAGAATGGCTATACCGTCTGGCTACGGAACCTAAAAGGTTGTGGCGTAGATATTTGGTGGAACCATGGTTTATTGCCAAACTATTGTTAGATGAATTTGTTTTTAACCTAAGAAACAAGCTCTTTTCTAACTAGTACTGCTTTGCTTAAGTAGGAGAACGCGTGAGAGATGCTGAAGTTTTCTCCGCTGCTCGAATCATATAAGCAGTGTTTCTCCGCATATAGATAGTTAGAAGTAAAAAGTTAGCATTAAGATACTATCGAGATTTTAAGCCCCATAAATAAATATTTGAATGATTTACATTCGATTTTATAGATGCTTTTACTAGGTATTTTCCGCTTCCCCTATCTCGAAAACTCAGCTAAAACCATCTAAATTGCTTGACTAAGTCAAATGGTATTTCCTGCTTTTACTAACATTAGCTAGCATTATAGGGTTTGTTTTTGAGTTATTTTCTGAGTTTGGGCTGAATTTGCTTTAATAGTTTAATTTTGCCAGCTCGAGATTACGCTGGTTAGTTTGGGCTAATTATTGCGGGCTTTTAGTAAGTAA
>JBCBIN010000225.1:0-6515 GCA_038524555.1 Cyanobacteria bacterium J06623_7
GTAATTAGAAAAGATTCATTAACCCTTTGCCCCTTACCCTTGTAACAGCCCTAACAGATTAATAATTTCTTGACATCAGTTATTGACTCTATAGCCAGGTAAACATAGCTAATAGAGCCGATAGGGCAAAGGCGATCGCCGAAATCAATTTAATTTCTAGCCATTCTCTTCCATTCATGGTTATGATTTGTGTTGTTTAATTAACGGTAATCGGCAGATTGAATATCTCGCAAACGGGCCTCCGGACGGAGGAAGCGGTCTATTTGGGATTCAAAAAAGTCACGATTTTTTTGCAGATGTTCAGGATTTGTATCGTCTAGGGGATAGAGTAATGCCTGACGTAGTGCCTGAATTACCGCCGAGGTAACGTTATACATCGAGCGCTGAAAGGTAATTCCTAGTTGAATTAGGCTGTCTTCTTCTCCCCGACAGTGCTGCTGATAGTACTCTTGGAGATAATTGGGCAGAAAATGAGACATGTCATCCATTAACAACGTGGGGGGAATACCTGCAGTACCTACAGGAAAGACATCGGCATAGAGGATGCCATAGTGAAAGTCTTTTTGGGCTTCGGGCACCTGTTTTGCCTGGGCATTGTAGGACTTAGTACCGCGAAAAGGGGCCGTACGATAGAAAATTGCCTCAACATATGGTAATGCCGCCTCGTATAGCCAGGTAAAACCCTCTGATTTCGGAATAATTTCATAACATTCATCACCGATATAGACATGGTGATAGATTGGTCTACCGGCAACGGCAAAGATACCGTTAACTAAAAAGTCCATCGCGTCGGGAACGCCTTTAAATCCCCCCTCATCATAGATATCGGACATCTCAAAGAACACCGGTGCCATCACTTCCCAAAATAGACCCAAATTGGAGTAATAGGATAGCTGTCTGACCTGTTCGATAAACATTTCGGGAAAGAGTTTATACAGACCCAACATGGCGGGATTGGTTTTGAAATAGGCTTTGATTGCCCGATCTGCATTCCCTCGATAGGCATCGCTGTCTAAATAGGCATCAAATTTCCCTAGACCCATATCGCGACCGTGCCACAACATCGCCCGCATACAAGATTCGGCAAACTCCATGTTAATGCGATCGTGCCAGAGATGATGCAGTAGCTTAGGCATCTTAGTTGTCTTGCCTTTTTCCATAAACTCTAATAGTTCTGGATGTGCCTCCGACTCACCGCGCCAGACCTGGAGATCGGCGTCTTTCCCGGCATAGTGGTTGGGCAGATCTAAATAAGACTGGGGTAGGAAGTATTTAAAAAACGGCAGGGGGTTTAAAAATACCCGTTCAGCAATATAGAGCAAGTTGCGCCAATAGAAGTCCATCGGCACGGCATAGGCTTTATAAATACCGATTATCTGCATCAGATTTTCTGGCGTATCGGGCAACATCGAACCACCGGCTTCCAGACGATGAATCACGTCCGCAAATTGATGATTGGAGGGAGGGAGTTTGGTTGGTTTCGGGGGAGTTTGTACCATTGCTTATTAATTGTCAGTCTTCAATCGTTTTGTGTTTGATAATTGACAGTGCGGGCAACCGGATTTACAGCTACCTGCTCGGTTGTCTGGGGGTGGATGGCGAGTAAGTTAGTCGTAGGTTCGATCCAGCGGAGTAACCAGTTGGGTTGGACACCTAAACAGAAAATAATTGCGGTTAAAACCAAGGCAGGAACGGTTTCGGTGCGCAACACCTGGGGATAATAAGCCTGCTGATTATTTAACCTGCCAAAACAGGTGCGGTTGAGCAAAATTACGAAGTAAACCGCTGTTAAACCTGAAGAGATAATGCATAGCAGGGTAGGAATCGGGAAAATAGCAAAGCTACCCTGGAAAATAATAAATTCGGCGACAAAACCGACTAGACCGGGAATACCCGCACTAGCCATGCCGGCAGTAATTAGCAAAGCACTAGTTAGGGGTAGACCACGAATCGGATTCATCAAGCCATTGAGGACGTCCAAATCTCTCGTGCCCACCTTACGTTCAACAATGCCCACTAGGTGAAACAGCAGAGCCAGAATTAAACCGTGACCCACCATTTGCGCCACCGCCCCCAGAATACTCAGCCGTGTTCCCGCCGCTACCGCTACCAAAATATAGCCCATATGACCGATAGAACTATAGGCCACCATGCGTTTAATATCTCTCTGAGCGATCGCGCTTAAAGCACCATAAAGTACGCTGACCGTGCCGATAATAGCCAGTCCGGGGGCGACTAAAGACCAGGTTTCAGGGAATAGCTGCAAACCAAAGCGGATTAGTCCGTAGGTGCCCAGCTTGGCGAGAATCCCCCCTAAGAGAATTGTCACTGCTGAAGAAGCTTCTGTATAGGCATCCGGTAACCAAGTATGTAGGGGAACCAGGGGAATTTTGATGCCAAAACCAATTAACATTGTCGTCAACAGAATTAGCTGGGTTATTTGAGATAGTCCCTCGGTAGAAATATCGCCGTAGTCAAAGCTGCTCGCACCACTCAAGAAGCCCACCCCGAGAAACGCCGCTAGGATTAATAAACCAGAAACCGCCGTGTAAAGCAGGAATTTTGTCGCGGCATAGCCGCGTTTTTCCCCACCCCAAATGGCGATCGCCAGATAGAACGGAATTAGCTCTAGCTCGTAGAAGACAATAAACAGCAGCAGGTTTTGGGCAACTAGGGCACCGGTAACCCCGGCATTAATCAACAGGATTAATGAATAGTAAAGACGGGGGCGCTCGACGTTTTCACCAATACTATAGATAGCAATAATAGTCAGCAGACTGTTTAAAATCAGCAGGGGAAAAGACAAACCATCAACCGCTAGACTGTAGCTCAAGCCAATTGGCTCTGCCCAAGGTAGATATTCGGCAAACTGCCAGCCACTATTGGTTAGATCGAACTGAGTCAAGAGCCAAAGAGTCAGACCGAGAACGGCGATCGCAAAAACCGTGGTTACCTGACGCAATTGTGCCGAGTTGCTTTTGGGTAACAGACTAACGACAACAGCCCCCACAACGGGCAGCCAGAGGATAAAACTAAGCATTGTCAATTGATGGTTATGTATTCTGGATGGTTAAACGCGAGAAACACGGAAAAAAAATTAAAAAGTTATTTGATTGATAAAGGGATAACAAATAGCGGCGATAAATAGTCCCATTCCCAGAACAATTGATAAGAAATAAAACTGTGTTTGACCGGAAGTATTATATTTCAAGCCTTCTCCACTAAAAATCGTTGCCAGACCGAAGAAATTAATCAATCCATCGACTAAATAGCGATCGCACCAGGCAATTAGCTGAGAAATTAAACCGACTATCGCCACCACCGTAAAGCGATAAAACTTGGCTGTATACAGGTCGTAAGCGAAGAAATCCTGCAATGCTTTAGGTTTAAGCACAATGGGTTTAGTAATACGATCGCTTAGATAAGTAATCGCGGCGGCACTGCCACCAATCACCGTCGAACTCACAAAAGCCGTTACTATCGTTAAGTTAGTTTCGGGCAACAGTTCCCAACGAGCCAGTAAAATCGGCACATGGAGCGCAAACCCCATCGTTACCATCATCGGCAACACCAGCGCCCACAAGCCTTCGGGAGAACGCACGGTCATCTGCTTGGGCTGACCGGCAAAAACCAAACAAAATTCTCGCATGAGGCTAAAGGCAGTTAGCCCATTTACCACTACCATAATGCCCACCAGCCAAGGTCGCGCCGCTAACAGATAATCTGCCATTTCCGTCAGCGTCCAAAAACAGCCAAAAGGAGGCAACGCTACTAAAGAAGCCGCACCAACGAGATAGCAAATGCCAGAGATGGGACGACGAGACCATAAACCGCCATACTGGGTTAAATCTTGCGTAATACTATTTAAAACTACCCCGCCAATGCTCATCACTAACAACGACATGGCGATCGCATAGGTAAATAGCAGCTTTAAAGCGACAATATCCTGCTGGGTACCCACAGCAATAAAGACTAGACCCATGTAGGCACTGACGGAATAAGATAGGGAACGTTTAATATCAATCTGGGCGATCGCAATCAGACTGGCACCCACGGCAGTTACCGAACCTACCGCAATCATAAAACTACAGGCAGTTGGAGATAGGGCTAACACTGGCTGGAGTTTAATTAGAACCCACTCACCGGTGGACACCACGACAGTGTTACGCAGGATAGTTCCCGGCATCGGTCCTTCCATTGCTTCATCGAGCCAGAGGTGTAAGGGAAACTGAGCGCATTTTCCTAAGGGGCCAGCAATTAAAGCTAAACAGAGTAATGTCGCCACACGAGGGTCAATGGTAGCATTTTCAGCCCATAAAGCTAGCTCGGTATAGTTCCAGGTTCCTGCCAGAGGCAATAAGGCAACTACCCCCATCAACAAAATCAAATCTCCCACCCGCTTGGTTAAAAAGGCATCTCGCGCCCCCGTAACCACCAGGGACTGATTGAACCATAAGCCAATCAGTAGATAAGTACCAAGGGTCAGAATTTCTAGCACTACATAGCTAAAAAACAGGGAGTTACACAACACGAGAGTGCAGATGCCGCCTTCAAACAAAGCCAAGAGAGAATAAAATCTCGCCCAACCCCAGTCCATTTCCATATAGCCAATAGCGTAAACCTGAGCTAACAAATTAAGACCGGTAATCAGCACCAGGGCAGACAGGGTAACCATCGAAATCTCTACGTCAAAGCTGATGCTTAAATCGGTTACCTGCAACCAGTCAAAAGATAAATATCTGGCTGGCTGATGCCAATTTTCTCGGAGTGCCAACAGACTATGCACCACAGCTAGAGAGGTCATCACAATATTGATGTACCCTGATGGTCTGGGCCCCGTTTGCCGAATAATGCCTGGCGACCAGGGGATGGCCAGCGTCGCACCAATCAGTACGTACAGCGGAACTAGCCAGATGGTTTGACTGAAATCACCCATAAGTCTTTAATTGTTACCAACTTAGAAGATTTGTTTAATTAACTTAATTATTATTTAAGCATAGTATTAACCATAGTATTTAATCTATCTAAACAGCCATACAATTGCTTTATATCAATAATAAAATTATGCTAACTACGGTAATTAAGATCTAGGCAAAAGCCTTGATCGAAGCTACGCTAGGGAAGAAAGTATCAAGCTAAAAGTCAAATATCGTCGAGATTTGCCGCAAAACAAATAATATCTCTATTTGTGACCATTTATGCCTATTCTCAGTATATAAAGGGTATTAATACTCGGTTCCAGACATAAATAACTATTCTGGCTATGAACGATGACGGTAATGCGCCAAAAGCAATTTTGGTTGATTTAACTCAATCCAACCCAATCCAACCTGATGACGTGCGATCGCCTTTACTTTCTAGCAATCCATTAGGCTGGCAAAATCTAAACTTTAACTACTTCCAATATGGCAACTGCGAAACACCACTTCATACCTTCGAACACCACACCATTGGCCTAATTCTCGATCGCGGTCGAGTCGAGCGTAAGTTAGGAGCAAAATATCAACTAGAACGTGCCATAGTTGGCTCTAGCGTTGTTATTCCCGCCCGAGTAGAACACTGGTCAGCGTGGGAAATTGAGGGGCGTTTTGCCATGATTTCTCTCAACCCCCATAAAGTGGCGAACCTCGACCCCAACACCATCAATCCCGATACAATCGAGCTAATACCAACCTTTGCCACATCTCAGGTAGATCCGCTTATCTATGGTGTCGGTCAGGCGATCAAGCAACATTTACGTCTCCACTCAGCCACAGATAATACCTATCTAGGAGGAGAAGGACTATATATCGAGCATTTGACTAATGCGATCGCCGCGCACCTATTACAGCACTACTGTACCCGCCAAGTTAAGCTCAAAACCTATAGTGGAGGCAGTGGGGGACTAGGCAAACAGAAGCTCGCTCTAGCCCTCGACTATATTCACGGCAATTTAGCTGAAAAAATTGAATTAAAAGACATTGCTAGAGAGCTAGATCTCAGTCAGTACTACTTTGCTCACCTATTTCGCAATTCCACCGGCATTTCTCCCTATCAATACATTATTCAGCAGAGAGTAGCCAAGGCGAAGAAACTACTGCGAGATAGCGAAAAGACTCTCATCGAAATTGCCCTTGCCTGCGGCTTTAGCTCTCAAAGCCAGATGACAATTCACTTTCGTAAATGGAATCTCACGACACCTAAAAAGTATCGGGCATTGCAGAAAAATAATGGTAAATAGCCCAGAGTAAAAGACTTTGAAATGTATTTGATACAACTCGACTCGAACCTTTAAGGGTAGCGATCGCTCACATTTATGATTGACACTTTAAAAAGTGAGTATGACTAATACTGTATTTCTTTATTTATAGGAAGTTGGAGTTTTATTATTCATTTTGTGGAAAATATCAAGTAATCCAATTAGAAAAATCTAAAGCGCTGCCTTGAGTCGTTTTACAAAACAATCTCGAAATCGTTAACCATCTCTTAAGATAGAAAAAATATATCAATCATAATTGATGCAAACGACTACTCAA
>JBCBIN010000226.1:0-6488 GCA_038524555.1 Cyanobacteria bacterium J06623_7
TAAGCTAATTAATCGTCTGGTTATAACCTAAATTAAGCCCCAAAATTTTTTATTTTAAATCATACTCGGAGCGCAAATATGACGCTATTTAAAACATTTCAGAGAAGTAAACCAAAAAAAGCGATCGCCTTTTTTATATGTGTTTTGTAGACATGACGATCTAGTTAATGGAGTAAGTTTTAGTCCTGATGGTGAAATGATTGCTTCTGCTAGTTTTGTCTCCCTCAGTGTGATCTCTATGCCGCCAGCATCGGCAAACTTGCTTGATGAAGTAAGTAACGCCAGCGTCAGCGTCCTTAGTAAGCTTGGCTATGACTGTAAAACCGCCAGCGCCGGCGGAATTCTCTGTACTAAATGCAAGGCGGATGGCTTTAAACAAAAGTGTGAGGCTTTTACCTGTGATGCCGTAACTAAAAAGTGTCGCCGTAAAACCGCTACCTTGCCTAACATTCCCGGCTCCAATAATTCAGATCGCGAATCAGAAGGCAATCGCCTCAAACTGCCCTCGCTATGATCTAAGATCTAGATAATATTCACGTAGATCTTAAATATTAAACATGTCACAACCGACCATTTGGGTAAATGAACAAATCGATCCAGGCGGCTTGATTTATGCCTGTATTGCTTGCCTGAATGAAGATGCAGCTAACGATTGCCATCAAAACTGGATCGACAATCTTTCTGACGAGCAAAAACAAAATGGTTGGACTGCTAGCCTACGGACGGTCAATTCCTGGGACGATGTTCCCGTTAACGCCCTCAAATTGAGCTTTTAACCTAGAGCTGTCGAGCGTCTCTTACTTCTGGTTGCCTTTGTCAAAACTAAATGGCTATAATCATAAAAGCGTAGTCATTATGAGTTTATATTTTAAGATTTAGTTTAAATTATGACAGAGCAAATAGAAAACGTAGTGATTATTGGTTCGGGCCCAGCGGGATATACGGCCGCAATTTATGCAGCCAGAGCTAATCTTAAACCGCTGATGTTTGAGGGTTTACAGGCGGGAGGCGTGCCTGGAGGTCAGCTAATGACGACGACCGAGGTAGAGAACTTTCCTGGTTTTCCCGAAGGTATTACGGGGCCAGAGTTGATGGACAGAATGCGATCGCAAGCAATTCGTTGGGGAACCGAATGTCATACCGAAGATGTGGTGGCAGTAGATTTTTCTCAGCGTCCTTTTACGGTTAGTTCTACCGAGAGAACTGTCAGGGCTAATAGCGTCATTATTGCGACAGGAGCAACAGCCAAGCGTTTGGGCTTGCCGAGTGAGGCACAATATTGGAATAACGGAATTTCTGCCTGTGCGATCTGTGATGGTGCTAGTCCGATTTTTAATGGCAAAGAGCTAATTGTCGTCGGTGGTGGCGACTCCGCTGCGGAAGAAGCGGTCTATCTGACTAAATATGGTAGTCGAGTACATCTGTTAGTACGTCGGGGCGAACTAAGAGCCAGCAAGGCAATGCAAAGCCGCGTCCTCAACAATCCAAAAATTACCGTGCATTGGCATACGGAAGCAGTTGATGTTTATGGTGCTAACAATCTCATGACGGGAGTGAGAGTGCGTAACACCCAAACAGGGGCAGAGTCCAAAATTCAGTCTAATGGTTTGTTCTTTGCGATCGGTCATAAACCCAACACCGACCTGTTTGCCAATCAGATCGAACTAGACAACGTGGGCTATATCAAAGTCACTCCTGGTACCGTTGCCACTTCTGTTGAGGGAGTATACGCTGCTGGAGACGTACAAGACCATGAATATCGTCAAGCAGTTTCTGCCGCCGGAACGGGCTGTATGGCAGCATTAGCCGCAGAAAGATGGTTGTCGGAGCATGAGCTAATTATCGAATACGATCGCCCAGAAGTAGAATTAGAAACAGAAGCTCCTAAACAGAAAACTTCTAGCACCAAAGCAGCGACTAGCAAAGCCGATTTTAACCTCAAAGACACAAGCTATGTTGGGGGCTATGCCTTAAGAAAGCTATTCCACGAAAGCGATCGCCTAATTATGGTGAAATATGTTTCTCCCACCTGTGGTCCCTGCCGTATTTTGGCACCTATTTTAGAGAAAGTAGTTCAAGAATATGCGGGACAAATCCATTTTGTCGAGATCGATATTGCCGCCGAGCCAGAAATAGCGCAAATGGGTCAGGTTTCTGGGACTCCCACAATCCAGTTTTTCCGCGATCGCGAATTACTCAAAGAAATCAAGGGAGTCAAGCAAAAAAGCGAATACCGTCAGATAATCGAACAATACCTGCCGGCAACTGTTTAAAATCAACTAGCTCTAAGCTTTTTAACTACTGTTGATTGTTAACTGTTAACTGTTAACTGTTCACTGTTCGTGGTGGAGCCATTGAGCAAAATCCCTAGCGAAGGTGCCCTGAAAAATTGCCTGGCGAATCTCTTGGGTGAAGCGAATTAATTCGGTGATATTGTGCAGCGAAATCATAATCTGACCGACCATTTCGTGCGATCGCAGCATGTGATTGAGATAAGCCCGACTAAAGTTCTGACAGGCATAACAGGAGCAAGTTTCATCTAGAGGTCGATAGTCCCGTTTGTAGGTTGCATTCTTAATATTCGTGCGGGTTCCTCGAATTAATGCCGCACCATGACGACCCAAACGAGTCGGTATCACACAGTCAAATAAATCGATGCCAGAAGCGATCGCCTGAGCCATTTCGCGATATGTTCCCACTCCCATTAAGTAACGGGGTTTATTAGCCGGCAAAAGAGGTGCAGTATGCCTTACCGTGGCATTAATCAACTCTGGATCTTCACCAACGCTAACCCCTCCAATGGCATAGCCGGGTAAATCTAAGGCAGCTAGTTCCTCAACTGCTTTCTGTCTTAAATCCAAATGAATCCCGCCCTGAACAATACCAAATAAAGCCTGTTTTTCCGTATTCTGATGCTCGGTAACGCATCTTTTCAACCAGCGATAGCTGCGGTCTGTTGCTGCCTGAACTTGTTCTCGGGTCGCATCAGCGGGGGGACACTCATCAAACGCCATAATCACATCCGCACCCAAAGCATTCTGAATCTGAATCGATCGCTCTGGGGTCAAATTAATCATGCTGCCATCCCGGGGAGACTTAAACACCACTCCCTCTTCACTTATTTGGCGCATCTCACTCAGGCTAAAAACCTGAAATCCACCCGAATCAGTCAGAATTGGCTTATCCCAGGCCATGAACTTATGGAGTCCACCGGCTTCAGCTACAATATCTTCTCCCGGCTGCAAATGCAGATGATAAGTATTAGCCAAAATCATTTGGGCATGAGCCGCTTCTAGCTGCTGGGGAATTACGCCCTTAACCGTAGCCAGAGTTCCCACAGGCATAAATCGAGGTGTTTCCACAATTCCATGAGGAGTATGAAAAACTCCCGCTCGCGCTTTTGTATCACAACACTTTGCCTGGCACTCAAAAGAAAATCCCACTCTGTGATTACTAATTACTAATTACTAATTACTAATTACTGGTTATCTCGATCCCGCTTGACGGGACTGATTACTAAACCGTTAAACTATTTTTGACTGTTGACTGTTGACTGTCCTAAAGGATACCGCTGTCCTAAAGGACTCGGTTAGCTTCGCACATATTGACTGTTCAATGCTCAATGTCAAAGTCTAGCTGCACATCTAACCGAGCGGTTAAGACTTCAGTTACCACTGCTTCTAAAGCTTCTGCATCTATATCTTTAGCGATTGCCTGAGAACGTTTGGCGCGATCAATCGGCACTATACTTAACTGGCGGTTGTCTTGAATCAAATCGAAACGGGCTTCGCCATCTGTAGATTTACTTAAGCGTAGATAGTCGAAACTTTGCAGATTAATGTAGATTTTTTGATTGGCAATTAAAGTAGATTGATGAGGTTCATTAAATATTTCTTGAATATATCCTTCTCCTCTGCTAGTTTCTCGCTCACCGATCTGGTGAATGTATCGAACGTGGCACAAATCGGCGAGTAAACGGTTGATATCTTCAGGATTAACAACAGTGCCTTCATCAACAATACAGGGAGCGGGCAGCGATTCTATGCCGTGATATTTACTCATAAGAAATATATTTGAATTACGTGGCTTACTATTTTGCTGAGAGAAATATGCCGTAAAAATAAGGTAGCTTATGAAACAATATTAGCCCAACATAACCAACATATTTAATCAAATTTTAATTAGACATTAGTTCGTGTTAAAAGTACCTATAAATAATTTCTGGTCGTCTATTAGCAATCTGTTTACCTCATTTACGAGTGCGGTAATATTTTATACGGTCATACCTTTGCCAGCTAAGTGGACAAATAATTGGTCGAGAATTGCTCGCTGGTGTCCACTAATCGGGTTATTTATTGGCTCGATCTTGGCTTTATTAGTAACGTGGTTAGAATTTTTGGGCATACCCAAATTAACTCGAAGTGGTCTAGCGATAGCTGTTTGGGTGGCTCTTACCGGAGGATTGCATCTAGATGGAGCGATGGATACTGCCGACGGTTTATCCGTAACCAATCCTGATCGCCGTTTGGAGGTGATGAGAGATAGTGCCACTGGAGCATTTGGGGCAATTAGCGCCATTATTATTCTGCTGCTTAAAACCGTAACCTTGAGTGAAATGTCTTTACCCCTATGGTTTGTTTTGCTTGCCGCCACGGGTTGGGCAAGATGGGGACAAGTCTGTGCGATCGCCTTTTATCCTTATTTGCGAGCAACGGGCAAGGGTTCGTTTCACAAAGAAAATTTGCGATCGCCTCAAGATATTTTATTGGGTTTGCTCGTTTTACTTTGTCTGAGTGGAATATACTTCGTTGTTGGAGATTTATTCTGGTGGCAAGTTTTAATAATTAGCGGTGGTAATATTGCGATCGCCCTGTTAACTGGCTATTGGTTTAATCGACAGCTTGGTGGACATACGGGAGATACCTATGGCGCAGTAGTTGAATGGAGTGAGGCACTAATACTTTGCTGGTTAACGGCTTTTTAAGCTGGTTGCGGCTATATTCCAAATGCCTAAAAACACCAAAAATATAGACTTAGCTTTCTTTGAGTAAAGCCGGAATACTAATTAAAGTAGCAGCGATCGCTCCAGCTACCGCACCGACTCCTAAGTCTCTCGCCTTCCGTTGATTGGGTTTGACGAGCCAACACTGACTTTTTGTATTGCAATCAATTGATTCTAGGCGATACTTAATTGTTCCCATTGCTGCACCCACCAGAGTCATCAGCACAATGTAGAGATAGACTCGTTTAACTACAGGTAACGATTTAATCCTGCCGAGTAAATCAAAACCAAATTTTCTGTCCGAGACGGTTTGCGGCTGATAGTTGCGATCGCCATTCATAACTTTAAAATAGAGCTACACCACAACATAGCCAGCTAGTAATCGATCGCCTGTGATTTATCGTCGTTATCAATAAAAACTATGCAGTTAACCTTCGCAACATTTACGGTGCAAAAAAAATTTGCCTTGCGTATTAGTCGCGGGACAACCGCCCAAACTACGAATATCTGGCTCAAAATTGCCGCAGATGGCATTGAAGGATGGGGAGAAGCTTCGCCTTTCTCAATCGATAAAACTAAGCCCAAGGATACAGATAGTCTACTGGCAGAACTAGCCCAAATTACTCCTTATCTAGAGCCACATCATCCCCTCCAGCGTCAGTCAATCAAGCGCGAACTAGCTCGACTTCAGGTTTCCTCCGCAGTATGCGCCGCGGTAGATATCGCCCTCCACGACTGGCTGGGAAAAAAAGCCGGTTTACCCCTATGGCAAATTTGGGGCTTAAATTGCGATCGCCTCGTCCCCATTTCCGTTACCATCGGCATCAGCACTCCCGAAAATGCGATCGCTAGATTAAAAAGTTGGCAAGAAACCCTGAACTTCAAAATGCTCAAGCTCAAGCTAGGTAATCCTGAAGGCATAGCCGCAGATCGGCTAATGGTAGAAGCTATTCGAGGTGCAGCACCCCAAACTAGAATCACGGTCGATGCTAACGGTGGTTGGAGTTTTGCCGATGCGGTTTACATGTCTAGCTGGTTAGAGACTCAGGGAGTAGAGTATATCGAACAGCCTTTACCCGTCTCCCTCGATTACCGTTTAGCAGAACTATCAGCCGCTTCTCCCCTACCCATTTTTGTCGATGAAAGTTGCTTTACCAGTGCCGATATTCCTCGGTTGGCTAACTCCGTTGCAGGAGTAAATCTCAAAATCATGAAGACTGGGGGCTTAACCGAAGCTATACAGGCAATTCAGGTAGCTCAAGCCTGTGGCTTAAAAATCATGTTTGGCTGCTATTCTGACAGTGTTTTAGCCAATACAGCAATGGCTCACCTCGCTCCTTATGCAGATTATTTAGATTTAGATAGCCATTTAAATCTAACCAACGACCCTTTTATTGGTGCTGCGATCGTAGGCGGTTGTTTAGTTCCTAACTATCAACCGGGATTAGGAATAACCTTGAGTGGCATTACTAAATTGTAATATTAT
>JBCBIN010000227.1:0-6475 GCA_038524555.1 Cyanobacteria bacterium J06623_7
ATAGTTAATGTAATCATGATTACATTAACTATATTATGAAATTATTTATCTGCCCACTTCTGTCACAAGTTGTATTGTTTCTCCGTAATTTTTAGCGAAAGTAATATCTAAAGCAATACATAGTTGTAGATAGACTAAATCATTTTTTTTGCTAACAAAGCAAATATTAATTAATACTTTTAAAATATTTTATGACAACTACAAAATCAACTATAATTTCACCTTAATTATCGATCAGGCACTTAGGCGAGAGGCATAATATCGGTATATTCTAATAGTAATTCTTCATCGGTTAGATATTCACCCGATGCTTGAGGTGTCCAGAGTAGTTCAAATCTAAATAGATAATCTTCTCTCATTGAAGCTATTTGTAATAATTCTTCTTTTAGCTGTGCTTCGGTATTAATTTTGGCGAATAGTGGTTTGTCGTCTGCCGTTCCCAGAATTAGAGTGACCACAACGTATTGAGCTAGGTCGTCCCTGGCTGATTCTGCCGTAGCGCTAATTTGCAAGTCGCCATCAAGATTAGTAAAGGTTTCTCGGGTAAATTTACTTCTTTCCCCAATCGACAGGCGATCGAATACGGATTCTGCTTTGTCGATATTTAAGGAGTTAGATCGCGATCGCACATGAGTCCAGGCAGTTTCATTGCGTAACAAGATTAGGGTCGTTTCCTGCATCAGGGTAACCAAACCCGTGTCGGTATCTGTATCGGTACTAGTGCTGAGAACGGATAAGTCTGTCTGTAAATTGTCTGGCGCGAGCAAGGCTACCTGGAGCATTGACACCGTAACGATATCGTTATCTCTTTCTTTAAATTGATTCCCATTACCCTTACCGAGCAGTTTTTTCACCGCCATAACTAGAGCATAGATGATTAATAAAACAATCAGTAAAAAGATAAGAACGAAAATAAGCATCAGCCACATACTGGCACTACTAGATCTGTAGGTACGTCGGTAGGTGCGATGGTTTCTGGTTCGGTTACGATATGTTGGCTCGGGCTCTCTTCTATAGCTGGGTTCGGGTTCTCGATAGGTACGACTAGGCTCTCTTCTGTAGGTAGGAGAGGATGAACGTTTATTTTTACTGCGAACTGGTTGCTTTTTGTTGCTAGAAGAAGATGGGCGTTTGTTTTTGCTACGGGTTGATTTGCGACGGGGAGATGAGCCGGAGGATTTGCGTCGAAAGGATCCGCCACCGCTGCGTCCACCGCTTTTTTTGGCAATTAGCTGTTCGTTTAATTCTTTCTCTATCTGAGGCGGTTTTAAATTGGCGGAGGCTGAGTAAGAAGATGTCAGACCATAGCTTAAGCTGCTAGCAGTCAGAATAAAAGTAGCACAGGCAAGTTTTATCTGTATTTTGACCCAACTAGGTTTTGATACCATCACAATCGAACAGCAAAACCGAGCGCCTCGGTCAACTGCTTCTCCCTAAATATAGATTCAAACCTATAATTCCCTGGTTATAGGGTGAAATTGCGATCCGAAGGCTAGGCGTAAGCCTAATCGCTCTTTGAGGGATTTTCCGAGTCTCTATTCATAGCCCAATTATTTCAAATAGTCAGAATTCGGAATATTTTCAGAATTTTGCGGTGCTTGTAATTTTTAGCATTGAATTTTACAAAACAACATCAAAAAAATCCGTCTAGCTGAAAATTAGCTAACTTGAGTAATTAAACGTAAATATTAGCTAAAAAGTGCCTTCGAGACGTAAATTCATTAATTTGACTTCTTTTGTAATCGCTGGATTTGTTTTGGGACGTAATTCTGATATGACAAACAGGCTTTTTATTATGCCAGAAGAAAGCGAACCTCACAAAAGAACCTGGATGTCTTTTGTCGCTAGCAACCGCATTTGGTCGAAGCGTCAAATACCGGAAGTGAAAAGAAATTTAGCAGCGATCGCCAAAACTATCGCTAAGTACGAACCAGTCTCGATGCTTGTTAGTCCCGATAATTATGACGAGGCAGTTTTTTTACTGGAAGGATTGAATTCACACAATTTTCCCATAGAGTTAATCGAATTTACTACAGACGATCTTTGGCTGAGAGATACGGGTGCAACTTTTGTTCGGGGTAACGATGGTAAAAAATATGGCATCAATTTCAATTTCAATGGCTGGGGTAACAAGCAAGAACACAATCGCGATCGCCAAGTAGCTAACTTTATTACTAACCAAGCAAGCGCAACAATTCTGGAAACCGACCTCGTACTCGAAGGGGGTTGTTTTGAAGTGGATGGTCGCGGTACTGCTATCTTGAGTAAAAGCTGCGTCTTAGATGATAATCGTAATCCTAATATCAGTCAGACTGATGTGGAACAGGAACTCAAAAGGTTATTGGGGCTGAAAAAAATTGTTTGGCTAGAGGGA
Source organism: Cyanobacteria bacterium J06623_7 (assembly GCA_038524555.1). Lineage (GTDB taxonomy): Bacteria > Cyanobacteriota > Cyanobacteriia > Cyanobacteriales > Xenococcaceae > Waterburya. The sequence continues at coordinate 2,375 of JBCBIN010000227.1, forward strand.
ATTAAAGGTAAAGATATTACTGATGGTCATATAGATTTTTACGCCCGTTTCTCCAAACCAGGAGAAGTCATTGTCAGCCGTGATAATTATCAAAAATCTTTTGATTATGAAGTTACCAGAAATAATATTGAAAAACTTCAACAAGCTACCGATGCCGATGGTAATGAGTTAAATATTGTCATAATTGACACCCCCAATTCAATTAACGAAGCCTATGGAGTTAAGGAGTTTGCAGCAGGTTACATTGGATATTATGTCTGTAACAATGCCGTTATTATGCAAAAATTTGGAGATCGCTCTGCTGATGCAAATGCTAAAGCTATTTTAACCAAAGCATTTCCCAAGCGAAAAATAGAGCAAATTGCCATTGATGGAATTGCTTCTGGGGGCGGGAGTATTCACTGTGCAACCCAACAAGAGCCATTAGTTTAATAAAATTCACTACTCTTTTTCGTAGGATCGTCAAAACCGTATAAGACTCTTAATTTGGGTCGAGTTTATTTGCCATTATCTGGACTGGAAGTCAAGATAGTAAAACTTTATCGAGCTTATCGAGTCAAATCATCAGGACTGGTCGATCTCGCCCGCTCGAACGAATGGAAGGTTAGAGGAGAATTTATCCATGAAAATTTTAGTTACTGGGGTTGCTGGCTTTATTGGCTTTCACCTAACCAAGCAATTGTTAGCCGAAGGTCATCAGGTACACGGGGTCGACAATCTGAACGATTATTATGATGTCCGGCTCAAAGAAGCCCGTTTAGCGCAGCTATTGCCCCAGACTCAGTTTACCTTTGAGTTCCTCGATTTGAGCGATCGCCAGTTAACCGCAGATTTATTTAAAGCGACTTTTGATGCCGTAGTTCATCTCGCTGCCCAAGCTGGAGTTCGCTATTCTTTAGATAATCCTCATGCCTACGTTGACAGTAATTTAGTTGGCTTTACCAATATTTTAGAAGGCTGTCGCCACAGCCAGGTTCAGCATCTTATTTTTGCCTCTTCTAGTTCCGTATATGGAAAGAATACGAAAGTTCCCTTTGCCACTACAGATCGAGTTGATACTCCCGTATCTTTGTATGCCGCGACCAAAAAAGCCAATGAGTTAATGGCTCACGCCTACAGCCATCTCTATCAAATTCCCACTACCGGACTGCGTTTCTTTACCGTTTATGGCCCCTGGGGTAGACCAGATATGGCCTATCATAAATTCGTCAAGGCGATCGCTACCGGTCAAGCGATCGATGTTTATAATTATGGCAAGATGATGCGCGACTTTACCTATATTGATGATGTGGTAGCAGCGATCATCAAGCTAATTCCCCATCGTGCCCAGTCTCGACCTCCCTACAAAATTTATAATTTGGGCAACAATAACCCGGTAGAACTACAAGAATTTATTGCCATCATCGAACGATTGATGGGAAAAACGGCAGTCAAGAATTTTTTGCCGATGCAGCCAGGAGATGTAGTCGCCACCTATGCCGATGTTGAAGAACTGTTAGAGGATATAGGCTTTAAGCCAACTACGCCAATTGAGACGGGTCTAGCTAAGTTTGTTGACTGGTATCAATCCTATTATCAATGCCAAATTGTTCGGGAAGAACCAAAGTCTAGCGAGTTACCTACAGCGGTATAAAAACAATAAATGGCGTTGTTCATTGAATAATGTCGCACGACGAGTTATTCTTCTCAGCTATAGGCTCTAAGCTCTAAGCCTTTATATTTTTCGATGTTTATGTTTAATCAGACAAATTAATTGTGAATAGCATTACGCATTTATTAGCGCCCAATAAACAAGATAGAGATATCCCTGGCTCAAGCTCAAAATAATCTAACCATGTCGCCATACTCAACCAACAGTCGGTCGTTGCTGATATATTCCTCTGACTGCTGTGGGTTCCAGAGTAATTCAAACTTGATTACTGTATCTTTTTCCATCTTACCTAGCTGAATTAGCTCTTCTAGTAACTGTTTCTTGGTGTTGATAGTTTGAAACAGTGGCTTGGCGTGAGAAGTACAGAGGATAAGAGTAACTACGACATAGCAATATTTTTGCCTTTCGGTAACGTTGCCGGTGTAGTTGCCAAAGTTAGTTTGCGGTTGAGAAACTTTCTTTCTTTCTGCTTGAGAAATAGCATCGAACTGCCATCTTACCTTCGCTAGAGGTAGGGTAATGGAATCATAGCTAACGTGAGTCCAACAATCCTGTTCGATTAATACGGCTACGGTTTGGTGCATCAGATTAACTAAATCATACTCGGCATCCACATTAAGATCGAAGCCGACTTGTCCTAGTTCTTCCCGTAGTTGGCTGGCGCTGGGGGAAAAAGCAATTTGTAGTTTGGATACGGTAGCCAGATCGAGTTCCTGATCCATTTGTCTGGCAGAGCGATCAAGGTCTTGTTCCTCAGAACTATCTGTTTCTTGACGGCTTAAGATATCATTGACTCCATTAGGATTCTTGGTTTCATCAGGCTTGACCAACAGCATTCGATAGAAGAGAAATAGAGGATAAAAAATCCCGAGAGGAACAAAAAAGAGTAGAAAATAAGTTAGGGAGATTAGTCTAGGTAGTCTCAATTTTGCTGCCTCCTCTTCAGCAATTTCTTCACTGCTATCTGGCTCATCAGCTTGGATATCTTCTGCTTGAGCTAATTTGAGGGGGTGATGATTGCCCCGACGCTCATCCTGGGAAATGGCGAGAATTGTTCTGGGCGAGGAACTATTGACCGTATGGTCGATCGCCCGAGGAAGTGTCGCCTCAATCTTGGCCGGATTTAAACCCTGGGTCGCAACTGTCGTCAATAAAGCAGCGCTAAAAAAATTAAAGTAGGCAATGTTAAATTGAGACACTCTTAAACTATTCGATCAAATAAACTTTTTTTGTTGTTTACAATCCTACTTCATTCTTGGTAAATAGCCGTTAATTACAGTTACTAAGAGAGTAAAATATTGTGACCGAAGCTTCATTTTAACTAGGCATTTGTGGCTAAATAAGCTTCGATTATCTGACCTCTAAAGCTAAACTAAGATAGATTTGGGGCTGCGATCGCTAACAAAAAACAATTTTTAATAAACGCTCATATAGGATTATTAATCTTTGGTAAACAACAGAATAATTTTTATCTTTGTAACTCTACTTTTGCCCCAGCCCGATCGATTGCCAAAGAGCGTACTTGAGACTCTATGCCCACCGTACTCCAAGCTTCCGCCATAGCTTTAGCCACTCTGTCTACCTGTTTGGGATTGGTCAAAGCCAGAAGAGTTGGTCCCGCACCACTGATTACCATACCGTAGGCTCCCGCAGCGATCGCTCCCTGTTCTACTTTTTGATAGCCGGTAATTAGCTGACGGCGATAGGGTTGGTGTATTTTATCGGCTAAAGCGGTACGTAGCCATTCGACGTTGTTGGTTTCTAAGGCTCTAATTAATAGTCCCATGCGTGAAATATTAAAGATTGCGTCGCTGCGGCTATATTCTGTGGGTAATACCGAGCGAGCTTCCCGAGTGGAGAGCTCAAAGCTAGGAATCGCCACGACGGGAATAATATCTTCATGCCAGGGTATAGGGGTGATTTTCCATTCGCCCCGATCTTCTACCGAGAGCAGACAGTTGCCTTTTAACGCTGGTACAACATTATCGGGATGTCCTTCAATGGCGATCGCTAGTTCCATAATTTCCCACTGACTGAGGGGATGTCCAGCCAAACTATTGGCTCCCAATAAACCAGCAACAATAGCAGTAGCCGAACTACCCAAGCCTCGAGATAGAGGTACTCCCAGGATAATCGTAATTTCTAAATTAGGAGGCGTTTGTTCGATATGCTGGTAAAACTGAACCAGAGAACGATAGAGCAAGTTATTTTCGTTGAGCCCCACTTTAGCCGCTTCTTCCCCTTCAACGGTAATTTTTAGCTTCGTATCCGTATCGGCTAGCTTAAATTTAAACGTGTTTGCCATGGTCAAGGCGGCACCCAGACAGTCAAAGCCAACTCCCAAATTAGCGGTAGTGGCAGGAACGCTAACGATAACTTGATTCATGCTAGATTCTCCCTCAGGATTTGCTTGGTTAACAACTGGCTTAGGTAGTTTAAAAATAGGTAGC
>JBCBIN010000228.1:0-6462 GCA_038524555.1 Cyanobacteria bacterium J06623_7
GTTATGTATTTATTAGTACGGAATTTATCCTGGAATTAATTAGCTGCACCAGATTAAATCTCTTTCACCCAGGGAAGCCCGAGCAATTTTCTCTTTAATCTTTAACCTCTTGGTAATTTAGCCTATTGCAAGACATCAACTACTGTACTAGCGATCGCTACTTTAAATTGGCGAAATAACTAACTTTGGTTAGATAGGTCAGTAGATCGTCTCTCTGATATGTTTATAGATAGCCGTTGATTTTAAACTATTTACCATCGTGAGCGATTCATCTACTGGGAGAATGCTACTCTCGCATAATTTCGATCTACGCCATGGTGAGCTTCCTGCTTTAAAGCGAGAAGATTTTGCCCAAGTGTTTATTGATGGACTACAGGATAAAGAAGAAATTAAGTGTAGCTATATTGAGAATCCCCACTGGGTAGTCGAGATTATCTTTCCCATAGACAAGTTTGCTGCGTCGTCAATTGGTCAGATGTGTGGCGAAATTCTGACTGGGACCAGAAAAAGCGAACAACTAGACGGAAAATTAATTATCGATACCTTAATCTTGGGTGGCAAAAAGACGACTCCAGCTACCAGCACGTCTCCTACTTCTTTAAAAACCGGAGAGTGGGGAGTTGATGTAGTTGAAACAGCAGCAGCAGATGCCTTCCTCTCCTCAATTAACTGGGATACTCTGAGCGCCAATAAACCTAGCGACGGTATTTTTAAATTAGAATTTCTTCAGCCATAGGATTTATGAACACTACCGTATTCAATCAATTTTTTGCCGAATGTGTCGGCAACTGGCAGTCCGATCGCACTTACCACTACCTAACTCATAAAGAAATAGAGCGATCGCAAACCACTTTTGAAGTTCAGCCCCTAACCAGCCAGCAAAAAGAGCAAGTACTATCAGACAATGCTTACGATAAATTAGATAGCCTAGAGTCCCTACCTGGCTTTAACCTGGGTTTTTATACTATCTCGGAAACGGGACAGGAAAAAAAGCAAAATCTTAACTTGATGTTTGTCCCTAAATCAGACGAGGGGGAACTTTTAGAGGGAGACTATTTGCGTGATCGCGCCTATGAAGAAGATCGGCCGATTATTTCTCACTTTAGCTTCGATTCCCAGACGCGAGAGTTACTGATGACTACCAACTATACTCGCGTAGTTTCTGTTGATTCAATCACCCTAACTAACCCGGCTTTGCGTATCCGACGCATTCTCAATTACGCCAAGCCAGAAGCCGGACAGCCCCTTAAAGACGTTATCCTCGCTGGCTTTGGAGTCGAGCAAAAAATTTCTGCCTGAGCCACAGTGGCTGACTGTTAAATATTTTCGGAATTACTTCATAAAAGTTGATGTTGTTCTCATTAAGTTTTACAAAACTTGATAGGTTCAGTTCTGACCGCATTGTATAAATAGACTGTAAATGCATCTTGGCTTTTGATTGCATCAGGCGAAGACTCATTTACATCAGGTGTTGTTTGAGATCGATTTATATTTTTGATGCTCTTAAAAGCTAAATAGCACACCGTTTTAACAAACTGACTCATTAATCAGTAGTGTAACCACTTGAAAGCACTGACGATTTCTACGATCTAGAAATTGGCTTTCAAAACTAACAAAAAATATGGCTGACAGATTTTCTTGGATGTAGTAAGCGTTGAGTAATAAAACTTCACAATGTTGATTTTTTATTACCTAGCGTTTGCTCGAAATTGAAAAGCTAAGGCCCAGGCAAGCGATCGCGAAATTAGCCGCAAGGCATCGCTCTAGAGTTGAAATTAATCCTTTAGCTCCGGTAGATTATTGCTTGTCGAGTTTGTGTATCCACATAAAACTCAATAAAAATAAGGCTGTATGGCTGATGTAGATTAGCTTCTACAAATTATAAATACCATGCGGCTCGTAAAAATATTATTCCTCAAAGGAGATTATTAAATGGCTTTTGGCTCATTTGGTCCAGCATCACAATTAGGTGTTGCCATATATGAAGATACTCCGCCTTTAGAGTACGTCCCAGGATGTTCGGAAGACGAGATTAACGCTATTATTCGCGCTGTATATAAGCAGGTATTGGGCAATGCTTACATCATGGAAAGCGAAAGAGCAGGAGTACCCGAGTCTCAATTCAGACAGGGGAACCTCAGCGTACGTGAATTTGTCCGGGAGATCGGCAAGTCCGATCTTTACCGTTCTCGCTTTTTCGATACCTGCCCTCGCTATCGCTATACAGAGCTTAACTTCAAGCATTTCTTAGGTCGTGCGCCCAACGACTACGATGACATGAAGGCTCATAGCGCTATTCTGGACACAGAAGGTTTTGAAGCTGATATTGATTCCTATATTGATAGTGATGAATATCAGAGCGCTTATGGCGAGTATTTCGTGCCCTATCCTCGTGGCTATAAGAGCCTACCCGGTCAAACTATGGTGGAATTTACTCACATGTTTGCCCTAACTCCAGGTGCAGCGGCGAGTGACTTAAAAGGTAGCTTGTCTGGTAAAAAGCCAGTGCTCAACAAGAACGTAATTTTAAACAGTCCTATTTCCGTAGTTGCTCCTTCTGGTGGTACTGCTGGAGATGGCTGGTCTTTCCAAGAGCCACCTTTATCCGCTCGTACTCGCCAGGGTTCTGGTGCAGGAGAAGAAGGCAAGGTTTACCGTATTGAGGTAACCGGATATCAGGCTGCTGGAGTTAGAAGCCGCGTAGGCAGATTCCCCGTCAACAAAGTTTCTCGCTTCCGTCGCAGCAACAAGGTTTACTTAGTACCCTACAACAAGCTGTCTCAAGAATACCAGAGGATTCACCAGCAGGGCGGCAAAATTGCCAGCATCACTGTTGTCAACTAAGACTAAGAATTGAGCTTTAAGAGTAGGAAACTGATTAACTTTTCTGCTCTCGATTCGTTTACACAATATACACAGATTGAGAAATTAAACATGGTAGCAGTAATTGATGCCCCCGTAGAAGTCCGTACTAATGGCACTTCCGATGACAAGGAGATTGTTATTCGTGCCGTCTATAAGCAGGTGTTGGGTAACCCCCACGTAATGGATAGCGAGCGTTTGGTCAGTGCCGAATCGCAGTTTTGTAACGGCGGCATTAGCTTGAGAGAGTTCGTGCGTGCCGTCGCTAAATCGAGCTTTTATCGTCGACGCTATTTTGAAACCTGTGCTCCCTACCGGTTTGTCGAACTCAACTTCAAACATCTATTGGGACGAGCTCCTGCCGACCAAGCCGAGCTTTCCGAGCACATTCAGCGTTGTGTTAATGAAGGTTACGACGCAGAAATCGATTCTTACATTGATAGCGACGAATATGCTACCAAGTTTGGCGAAAACGTAGTGCCTTACTATACCGGTGCCACCAGTACCGTCGGTCAAAAACAGGTGAACTATAACCGCACTCTTTCCTTACTTCAGGGAATTGCTGGGGTCGATAGCGCCGAGAAAAGCTCTCGCTTAGTCGATAGCGTGGCCACAAATAGTGCGACGGCAGCTAAAAGTCCAGCGGCAAATGCCCGGATATCTCCTGCTGCTGATGCTACTACCAAAAAATTCAGAATCGTAGTTACAGGGTCAAAATTTGATGCACCCCGTCGCGTTAGTAATACTGAGTACATTGTTCCCGGCGATCGCATGAGTCCTCAGATTCAGCGAATTCAACGCACTGGAGCCAAAATTGTCAGTATTACCGAAATCTAGCGAGAAAAGGCGAGAAATTTAATATTCAGGAGAAATTTATCATGTCACTTTGGGTAACAGATTTAAAACCAGTCGAATTAAGGGAGCGCAATCCAGACCAAGACTTTAACATTCTCATTAATCAAGCCTATAAACAGGTGTTGGGCAATGCTTACCTGCTAGAGAGCGATCGCCTAGAAACTGCCGAGTCCCTATTTCGGAATGGCGATTTAACCGTGCGCGGTTTTGTTAGAGCGATCGGTCAATCAGAACTGTATCGCTCTTTATTTTTTGAAACCTGCTCTCAGTATCGTTTTATCGAAATGAACTGCAAGCACTTCTTGGGTCGTGCACCTCTAGACCAGGCAGAAATTTCCCAACACGTGCAAATCTATAATGATTTAGGTTATGAAGCCGAAATCGATTCCTACATCGATAGTGACGAATACGCAAATGTCTATGGCGAAAATATTGTTCCCTGCCCACGCACGGTCAGCAGTCAGCGTACTTCGTTAAACGTTGGCTTTAATCGTACCTACGCTCTATATAGTGGTGGCTACGCTAGCAGCGATAATATCACCAACAAAGCGACGTTAATCTCAGACTTGGCCGCCAATCGACCTACGGCAATTACCTTTCCTAAAAAAGGTGCTAACGGTACTCCCGGAGTTAACAACAAGCGCTTCCGCGTTCAGGCGACTAAAGCGAGCATTGGCTCTCTCAACCGCGTCAGCAACCAAACCTTCGAGGTAAATTACGAGCAGCTAAACGCAAAAATCAAAAACTTACACCGCACTGGGGCAAAGATTCTCAGTATTACTGAAGTTTAAGATTGGCTTGCCTTGAGCCATAGCAAAAAAGCGGGGGAAATTTATCATTTTCCCCGAAAAGTATGAGGAAGATAAAATATGTCAGGATTGATTACTACTGGAACTAGCGTTAGTACCTACGGCAATCGCACCGTTTCGATTGAGGTCACGGGAGTCTGTCGTCAAGACGTAATGCGGACGAGTAACTATACAGTAAAAGTTCCCTATAGTCGTATGTCCCAGACGATTCAGGGAATTAATCGCCTCGGCGGTAAGGTAGCGGGAGTATCTCTCGGGGATAATGTCACCGCCACACCCGCACCGGCTGAAACCGCCAGTGAGTCTAAACCTCCAGCAGAACCAAAAAGACGTTCGGGCGGCAAGAAAAACCGTAATCGTAAGTAATCTAGCCGTGAATGAGTTATCAATTCGCGTTTGAGACTGCTTAAATTGCTGATTCTAGTGGCTGGAGCTGCTAGAATCGACCGGGCTAAATCTTGGCGGCTACCTTAAAATGATAATTAATAAAAAAACTTTTTAAATCAACACTTTTAGAGCAAAATCTATGAACATTGATGAATTTGTCGAACGCTCTTTGGGTAAGTGGCGCTCGCAGCGCAGTGCCCATCATTTAGCGTTTCATCATTTTGAAGAGGTAACTTCCCAAATTGAAATCTTGCCCTTAGAAAATGACGACGAAAAGGTAATTGCTCTGTGTAAAGCCAATCAAGTCGATCCTCATTTGGTTGCTAGCCCCTTTTATATGACTTGGGAAGGGGAATCAGATTGGGATGAAGATGAGGTGTTAGCTGGCTCGACGGTGTTAGTACCGGTTCCCGACCTCGAAAACCCAACCCAAGGAAGATTGTTGAGAGAACAAGGGTATGCTGAAACTGTTCCGGCGATCGGGCAATATCAGCTCATTGAAGATGGCTCGTTCATACTCAACACGAAGTATGATCGGGCTACCGCCGAAGAGAAAATTTGGTTTGCCACTCCCAATTTAAGATTTCGAGTTTCCCTAATTAAAACCGGAGACGGTAAGGGTGTAACCACTGCCTCATTTTCCTCGGAAATTCGTTCGCTCAACTTAGAAGACTAGCATTTTCAGCATCTCCCGACTCTGTCTGAATTAGACATACCCTAGTGTTGCTGTTTGACACAATAGTAAATATTGCATTGCTATTGCCAAGCTTGGCTACACTTTTTACTAATAATTTTTTAAATCTAAAAAATATCGCGCCGATGTTGACCAGAGAAAACAATTCAGCCCAGGATAACCAGCTTCTTTACGAGCTAGCTCGCTTAATGGCGGGAGATTTTTCCAATCGTCAGCAGTCCGACGCCGATCCCAAAAACTATGCTCATATTCGGATTTTTTTTCGCCCTTTGCCCTGGGATTTTTTCGGCGGCATTGGCTTCTACTCCGAACAGGTATATGACTACGACTTATGGAGTCCCTATCGCCAGGGAGTACATCGTTTAGTCGATCGCGGCGATGATGTTTATATTGAAAATTACAGTCTCCAAGAGGCCGAGAATTATGCGGGAGCGGGTCATAATCGCGATATTCTGCTGACGATTCCTCGTGATCGCTTAGATCGCCGTCATAATTGTTCGATGGTGTTTCATAAATCAGGTGACACGTTTATTGGCAGCGTCGAACCCGGGAACAAATGCCTGATTCATCGTAAAGGTGTTGATACTTATCTCATTAGCAGCGTTGAGCTAACTGAAACAACCTGGGTTAGCTGGGACAGAGGAATGGATCTCAAAAATCATCAGCAGGTCTGGGGTTCGGCGATTGGACCCTTAAAATTTACTAAAAAAGAAAGTTTTGCGGGAGAATTGCCCCTAGGTTAATCAGATGACGACTTCTAATCCAAGCCTGCATTTTTTTTCGAGCTACTGGTGGCAGCATACTTTTGACTGTTAGCTCCGAGGTACTAATCATGTGATTAATTGGTTTATAGTT
>JBCBIN010000229.1:0-6438 GCA_038524555.1 Cyanobacteria bacterium J06623_7
AGAAACCCTATCGATGATGCAAATAGCAGAAACTGGTTTTACCGAATGGAATGACGAGTCAGAAGATATCTATGGTTTTTCTGCTAAATCTCCCATTAGTGTTATCTGTTCCTGTACCGGTAGTTGAAAAATCATTTGTTTGATTTCTTCTAGTGTTGGCATAGTTTTAAAACCGATCTAATCATCTTTATCATTATTATCTCAAAATAAATGCGATCGCATGATGTATATGCTTTAGCCAAATTTCTGAGCCGAAAGTTAATCCTGTTTTGTTTTTGATCACAATTGCTTTTTTCCCTCTAAAATCAGTAAGGAATATCTTACAAGCTTAGAATTTAGAACTCAAAGTTACTTTGCCATAAATGAATGATCGATTACGGTGTCTTGTCTTCGATGTGGACGGCACCCTCGCAAATACAGAACGAGACGGACATCGAGTCGCTTTTAATCGTGGTTTTGCCGAAGCCGGGTTAGATTGGCACTGGTCGGTAGATTTTTATGGCGAGCTATTGACGGTATCTGGGGGGAAAGAACGAATCAAGTACTTTTTGAAACGATATTTACCCGAATTTTCGCCGACCGGCAGCCTAGATAGTTTTGTCGCCGATTTACACCAGCTAAAGACCCAGCATTACCTTGAATTACTCCACAGTGGCGCGATCGCTTTACGTCCGGGAGCCAAAAGACTGATGGAAGAAGCCCGAGCTGCGGGAATTACCCTGGCGATCGCCACAACAACTTCTCTACCCAACGTTATTGCTCTACTGGAAAAGTATCTCGACCTCGACTGGTTTGCAGTTATTGCTGCGGGGGATATCGTTCCCGCCAAAAAGCCCGCCCCAGATATTTATCACTATGTGGTTAAGTATTTAGATTTACCCCGTCAAAGTTTGGTGGTGATTGAAGACTCTGATAATGGTTTAGAATCGGCGATCGCGGCGGGATTAACCACTGTAGTAACGGTTAATAACTACACCCTCAAGCAAGACTTTAGCAGTGCGGCGCTAGTGGTTAGCGACTTAGGAGAACCCGAGTCACCCTGCCAAGTTATTCAGGGAAATTTGCCCCAAGGATATTTAGATCTGGCTAGTTTGCGATCGCTATGATGTGTCATCTATGAGCTGTAGGCTATAAGCTATAAGCTTTAGGGAAGATATCAGTTAACGCTTTTCATCTGTACTAGTTCTTTTGAATAAGATGCTTTTTATTTGACGCAGATAAACTAGATTTTGTCGCCAACGGAAGGGAACCAGTAAAGCTTTAGTCAGCATCCAGCCCATAGTCTTGGTGGTAGGGGGATAGAGGACATAGCAAAGATAGGAACTAACTCCATAGGAAATTAAAGTGGCGATCGCCGCTCCTCTCGCACCAGAGGCAGGAATTAACCATAGATTGAGCAAAATATTGGTTCCCGCGCCACAGAGGGTAGTTATAGAGCTAAATAGGGTCATGTTTTCCTCTAGCAGCCATTTATAGGTAGCAACGCTGGCAAATACAAATAGTCCCGACCAGATATGCAGCCTGAGAACTGCCCCCGCAGCGATATATTCAGAACCCAAGATAGTAGAGATCGCTGGAGTGGCGATTAGGCTCATCAGAATTGCCAGGAGAATTGCCAACCAACAAACTACATCTAGAAGCTGCTGGAGTTTACGCTCATAATTTTGTCGGCTAATTTGTTTGGCGCGAATAATTGCAGGAAAAGCAGAGGAACATATTACTAGGGGGATAAAATTCCAGACTTCGGAGAACTTGACGGCGGCGGCATAAATTCCCACTGCTTTGCTACCAGCCATTTTGCCTAACATTACTTGGTCGATCCGCATGTAGAGAGCGATCGCTACCGTGGTTAAGATTAAGGGGTAAGAATCTGCCAACATTTTACGACCCCGAACCCAATTAAGACGCCAATGCTGCGGTGAGTGACCCTGACGGAGATAGAGCCACACCATGCCCCCGGCGCGAAAGATTGCCGTAGCGATAAAGGTGAGGGCAAAGGCGACTAGAGGTAATTTTTGCCAGATTAGAGTTAAGCGCGTAATGGAGGTAAACACCACCTGAGAGATTTTGACAATGCCCGCCTTTCCTGACAGTACCTGAGATTCAAACCAGAGTTCGAGAGTGTTATCTAGGGCGATAAAAATCAATTGACTGGAAATAATTATGGTCAGCCAGCGAATTTGTGGTTCTGATTCGAGGCGGAAAATAGCCAGGGAGATCGCCATCATCCCCATGACCGCACCAATAAGGCGCAGTAGCAGCACTGTCCCCATAATTTCTGGAGTTGCCGACTCCTCACGGACAATATCCCTAACGACAATGCCCCGCAAACCCAAGGTGGAGATCGAACCAAATAAAGCCACAAAGCTATTGCAGTAGCTCAGCAGCCCAAAACGTTCCGAACCCAGATAGCGGATGACCAAAATCCCCGTGGCAAAGGCGATCGCCATCGTCAAAATTCGCTCGGCAAATATTAAACCAATATTGCTCAAGATTTTCTGCATTTCGGGGTTTAATTTTTTAAATTTTCTACCCCAGGAGCTAATTTTATCGAGCATTTAAATCGAGCATTTAAATAATTAATCTGCTGCATCGAAGCAATGATGGATATTGAACCTCAGATACATCAGGGATAAATTCTAGTTTGACTGACCGACTGAATTAATTTTATGGTGGGATACTAACACAATAGAGTCTAAATATAGAGTAGACATAATTGAGCCACAGTAATCTACAATCTGTCTTGTTGCCAATCAAAACTAGCAAAAAAGATCGAGCCATTAAAGCAGTTAGATCGAAATAAGCGGAAAAACTATCGGTGTCCAAGCAAAAAAAAAGCGCAAACTCCAGCTCAAACTCAAAACGCGATCGCGAGTTTTTTAGCAATCAAAATTTAAAGACAGACCTCAAGGGACGTTCTGTACGGGGGGGCGCGGTCACAATTCTGGCTCAAGGCAGCAAATTTATCATTCAGCTCGGTTCGACTGCTTTACTAGCCCGACTGCTGACTCCTAACGACTATGGGCTAATCGGCATGGCAACACCGATGATTGGGTTCGTCCAGTTGTTTAAAGACCTAGGGCTTTCTACCGCCACGATCCAAAGAGATGAGATTAATCATCGTCAGGTTAGCACCCTATTTTGGATTAATCTTGGGGTTAGTGCCATCATTTCTCTCGTTTTTGCCGCTTTAGCTCCCGTTGCCGCCCAATTTTACCGCGAGCCGCGCATGTTGCAGATCGTTCTGGCGCTATCGAGCATTTTTCTTATTGGTGGTTTGAGCGTCCAGCATCGAGCCTTAATTAAAAGACAGATGCGGTTTGGCAAAATAGCTAAGATTGAGATTATTTCCGTATTGGTCGGGATTGTGGCGGCGATTGTGGCGGCATATGCTGGTTGGGGCTACTGGGCACTAGTTTTAATGCAGATTGTGACTGCTGTGGTCAATACCTTGGTTACCTGGAGTGTCTGTCCCTGGCGACCTAGCTTACCCAGTCGTCAAGCGGGAGTAAAATCGATGTTGGCCTTTGGCGGTAACCTAACGGGTTTTAACTGTATTAATTACTTTTCCCGCAATCTAGATAACATTCTGATCGGTCAATATTGGGGGGAGGGACAGTTAGGTCTTTATTCCAAAGCCTACCAGCTAGTTCTATTACCCATTCAGCAAATCAACTCTCCCGTAAATAGCGTGGCGCTACCGTTGCTCAGCCGGGTGCAGAGCGATCGCGATAAATATACCAACTACTACTACAAGTTTGTCCTGGCGATCGTCTTTCTGGGCATGCCCATTGTCGCTTTTTCCTTTGCCGTAACCGATAAACTGATTTTACTTGTGCTGGGAGAGCAGTGGCTCGATGCTATTCCCATTTTTCAATTTTTAGTTCCCGCCGCTTTTATGGGCACCTTCAATCTCGCTAGTGCCTGGGTATATCAGTCTTTAGGTCGCACCGATCGCCAGTTACGGATTGGCATTGTGATGTCCAGCCTAGATATCATCATCTTTTTAATCAGCATTCGCTGGGGTGCCATTGGCGTGGCGGCTGCCTATGGACTATCTCGACCCTTTATTTGGTTTCCTCGCTTTATTTACTGCTACCAGGATACGCCTCTCAAGTTACGCCGATTGGCTACTACCCTCGCTAGACCTAGTTTTGCCTCGATCGCAGCGGCGCTATTGGTTATGCTTTTAGACCATATGTTCTTAAGCGATATCCCGATGGTGCTGGCATTAGTTATTGATGGCTTGGCTTATGGAGTGCTATATCTGGGGCTTTGGGCTATTTTGCCCCAGGGAAAACAGACCCTGATCGAGCTTTTCCGTCTGGTCAACGAGGTGAAACCCCGCAAAGGTAAAAAGGAGTCCTAAATGCTTAATGGGAATTAGCTTCGTTGAAAAGTTATTATTTCTCAGCTTTCAGCTTTTCTAAAAAAATCAAAGCGATCGCTCTAACTTACGGCGATCGCCTCCTGAGTAATTACAGTTTAAGCTAACAATCTATAGCTTAGTCCCACATTCAGGACAGAACTTATTTGCAGTAGGGTTAGTCATACCGCACTCCTTGCAGTTAACCAAACTCGGTTGTCGGCATGGCTTTTTGAGGTAAGCCCAACATGTGAGCATTGCTTTTACCTGGGGCAATCATGGGATAGCAATTTTCATCCTTAGTAACGATAACGTCCATCAGTACTGGGCCATCATGAGCCAACATTTCGGCGATCGCACTGGCTAGTTCGGAACGTTCCCGCACAATCATCCCTTTTACGCCATAAGCCTCGGCTAGCTTAACAAAATCGGGGGCACCGACCTCCATATTGGAGGAGGAATAGCGTTCGCCAAAGAAATTTTGCTGCCATTGACGCACCATTCCCTGCCAGCCGTTGTTGATAATTACGGTTTTAACCTTGATATCGAACTGCGCGAGGGTTCCTAATTCTTGGGGATTCATTTGGAAACTAGCATCACCGCTGATACAGATTGTTTCTTCTTGGGGTACTGCCACCTTAACTCCCATGGCGGCGGGTAGACCATAGCCCATGGTTCCTAACCCCGCACTAGAAATCCAGCGTCGAGGACCATTCTTGAGAAACTGTGCCGCCCACATCTGGTGTTGACCGACATCGGTGGTATAAAAAGCTTGAGGTGCCTGTTTATTGAGTTCGACGATGACCTCTTGGGGGGATAGACCCTGTTCGGGGTGGGGCGCAGTTAGGGGATATTCCTCACGCCAGTGGTCGATTTGCTTGAGCCAGGGAATAGTTAAGCCGTCGTTGACCGCAAACTCAGAATCCTTGGCACGTTCGAGCATTTGCTCTAAGACTCGGCGCACATCACCGACAATGGGCACATCGGGGGTACGATTTTTACCTACTTCTGCTGGGTCAATATCAATATGTATGACCTTGGCACGGCTGGCAAATTCATCTAATTTACCTGTAACGCGATCGTCAAATCTGGCACCAACGGCAATTAATAAATCACATTCACTAACGGCAAAGTTTGCATAGGCAGTACCGTGCATTCCTAACATACCCACCGCTAGGGGATTATGTTCGTCAATGGAGCCTAAACCCATTAGGGTCGTAGTAACGGGAAGTTGAAATCTTTCGGCTAGCTCTTTAATCTGAGCGTGAGCATCTGCGGCTACCGCACCACCACCAACGTATAGCAGAGGCTTTTTAGCCTGACAGATCAACCGAAGCGCAGCGCTAATTTGTTTGGGATTCCCCTTGACCGTTGGCTTATAGCCCCTAAGATTTACCTGTCCGGGCAGGACGGGAATATAGTCAAATTCTTCATAACCTACATCTTTGGGCACATCAATTAATACTGGCCCCGGACGACCGGTACTGGCAATATGAAAAGCTTCTGCGACAATCCGCGCCATGTCTTTGGCGTGACGCACGACATAGGAATTTTTAACAATGGGAGTAGTAATGCCAAAAATATCTGTTTCTTGGAAAGCATCCGTACCAATAGCGGCTCTAGTTACCTGTCCGGTAATTGCGACCATCGGAATAGAATCTAGCTGGGCTGTGGCTATACCGGTGACGAGATTAGTTGCCCCTGGCCCAGAGGTAGCAAAGCAGACTCCTACTTTGCCCGTCGCGCGAGCGTAGCCATCTGCGGCATGAGATGCTGCCTGTTCGTGTCTGACTAGAATATGCTCAATCTCGCCTCTCGCTTCCGAATGATATAGCTCATCGTAAATTGGTAAGATTGCACCACCGGGATAACCAAAAACGTGCTTCACTCCATGAAGGCGAAGACTATCCATGAGGGCATATGCACCTGTACGACGCTCAGAAGATTGAGTTGATTGTGAAGAACCTTGGGGAATGCTTGTAGATACCACGCTTGCTATCCGTATGTAGTTACTCTTGCTATAGTAAAGTTAAAGCTGATTTTTACTTTAGATTAGACAGCAGATTTTACAA
>JBCBIN010000230.1:0-6438 GCA_038524555.1 Cyanobacteria bacterium J06623_7
CGCCCCCCAAGTTTCTCTACCCTATCGTTTATTTGTAGTATCTTCTCATCCAAGCGATCGTTATCCCCATGCACCGACGATGGCACCAACGGTCATGATTAATCCCCGTCTTGTCGCTCACGGAGAGACCCAAGTAAAAGATTGGGAAGGTTGCCTAAGCGTTCCTAACACGAGAGGGTTAGTTCCCCGCTATCAAGAAATTACCGTAGAGTATACGACTCGCCAGAACGCAGTTAAGCAGGAGGTTTTGACGGGCTTTATCGCGCGTGTTTTTCAGCACGAACTAGATCATTTAAATGGCATTTTATTTATCGAACGTATTACAGACCGAGAAGATCTGTACACTGAAGCCGAATACCGCCAAATTATCTCCTCCAGAGTAACCGAGTAGTGCGGTGCCGATAGTGATAAATCTTATTATCTCTTCCTTGACTCGATTTAATTCGCCAAATTTATATTTTATGGGGGTTTGGCGGTTTAGATTGACCGCTGGTGACAGTTGATTTCTACCTCGGTTGGGGTGGGTTGATTTGAGCTGCGATAAAAGTGCTAGGGTGTTGGGGTGAGAATAAACAGATTAAAGATTAAGTTTGCATCCAGTATCTAAAGGTCTTGCCCATCGAGTATTGAGCTATTTATTGAGCTATTTCTTTTCCCATAATTCTGTCTCTCTAAACACAACACTCATTGAGACGAACTAATATGTCAATTTACGTAGGTAATCTATCTTACGAAGTCAACCAAGAAGATTTAAACGAAGTTTTTGCCGAATATGGAACGGTTAAACGAGTCCACATTCCTACCGACCGCGAAACGGGTCGTGTCCGAGGATTTGCTTTTGTCGAAATGGAGTCAGAAGCTAACGAAGATAAAGCGATCGAGGCTTTAGATGGTGCTGAGTGGATGAACCGCCAGATTAAAGTTAATAAAGCCAGACCCCGCGAAGACCGCAGCGGCAGAAACAACCGTTTCTAAACCCAATCTCAACCTCAATTATGTCTTAGCCTAAATATTCCCTCATTTACTCTCTATAATCTTTAAATTAAATCGAGATTTAGATAATCAGAGACTTTAGGTCGGATAAACTGAGACTTTAGCGCCTTGTGAGCATCCAGGTATATTTACTTGGCTTAGCTGCGGGGGCGCTTTTTAGTGCTTGGACTTAGATATAGCCGAGCTATACTGGCTTACTTTCCTACTTAAGCTCGAGCTACTCAACTGATTATCGCTATACATTCAATCTCCACTAAAACATCTTTAGGTAAGCGAGATACTTCGACACAAGCACGGGCGGGGGCTGTCTCTTCCGCAAAATACTCAGCATAAACTTGATTCATTGGCACAAAATTAGCTAGATCGCTCAAGAAAACACTAGTTTTGACTATATCAGACCACTTGGCTCCCGCTTCAGTCAAAATAGCCTCTATATTACTCATTACCTGCTTAGTCTGGGCTGTAATATCTCCTCCACCTACAATTTCGGCTGTATTAGGATCTAAAGGAATTTGTCCCGCCACAAACAGCATCGTACCCGAAGCAGCAACCGCCTGGTTATAAGGGCCTACTGGAGCGGGGGCTTTATCGGTGCGGATAATTTTTTTAGGCATGATTGATAATTAATCCCAAAATAAGTAAAACAGAGCTTGAAAGGTAAAGGTCGATAGCTAAAAATTTACTGTTGCTTACTTTTTGCGGCACGGCATGATTTTGCCAAACGTGGCGGACTAACAGATAAGCAAACGGTAAACTGCCAAAGATAAGCCCAGAGGCTAAGGGGAGGATTCCACAACCCAGAAAAACTAGGCTTAGAAGATATATGCTAGCTGTGCCTAGAGCCAAAACCCTAGCACCATTTGCCGTTCCTATACGCACAATTGGCGATCTCTTGCCGGCGGCTAAATCATCCTTAACCTGATGGAAATGAGAACAGAAAAGAATGATGGAGGTGCTAATACCCACGATGCTCGAAACTGCCAGAGTTTTGAGGTCAAAAGCTTGAGTCTGGGCATAGTATGCTGCCGATACCGCCCCCGGTCCAAAGGTGAAAAAACAAATTATTTCCCCTAAACCAAGATATCCCAAACGAAACGGTGGTCCCTGATAGGTATAGCCTAAAAAGCAGCATAGCAGCACTAGTATCGCTACGGTCGGGTCTTGCTGCCACCAAGACAGAGCCAAGATGCCCACCATGCCTACTGCCAAACAGAGATTAGCCAGCCAAAATACCAGAGTACGATTTTTGGTTAGATTGACTACCGAATGCGCTTTGTTAACATCAATTCCCGTGTCTGCGTCGAACACATCGTTGCTCAGATTAAGCCAGGCGATAATCAGTATTGCCGCGCCCAAAAAGGTTAAGAAATTTTGCGCATTAAATAATCCCGTGTTGGCAAAAGCCATTGCCGTTCCCACAGATAGAGGAACAAGGGCTACGCTGTACAGAGGGGGCTTAATTGCTGCTAACCATAACTTATTTTGGTTAGTTATTTGTTTGGTAGTCATTATATTTCGAGCTTGTAACAGCAATAGAAAGTCTTATACCGTCTTGTCTCTTTAGTTTGGCTAACTACGAAAACCACAGTTTCCAGACAATACCTAGTACCCTATCAGCTATGACTACTTTGTTCTGGCAAGTTTCATGAAAATTAAACTTTGTCGAGTTTGTCGAGTCAGGGATGTTAAATTTCCCACCCGACTCAAATCGGTAAAATTCGAAGTAAAGTCTGGTTCTCGCTCCGAAGCGATAGCTAGAACTATTGCAGACAGTAGCTTATAATGATAATTATAAAATTATCTTTTTTAGTAGCTATTTACTAATTAGCAATTAACTTAACACTTGTTTTTTATTCCCTAGCTTAACTATGGGGAAATGACACAACCTAACAGCTTTATGTCTTTTGTAACTCAACCTAGTAATTTAATTTTAGATAATAATATTAATATAGAAATCGAAAATTTTTGGCATGGCAAAAAGCTTAGTTATGCAATTAACCGAGACACACAGATTGTTAGTTTAGCAATTCAAATCTCCCCCGTAGATCCGTTAGCGTGCCTCCAAAAACTAAGCCATGGGGATACCTTAAATTTCTACTGGGAAAATTGTAGCAAGCATGAGGCAGTAGCCGCTTGGGGTGTCACGATTGAAGGATCTACGAGTAATAGTAAGCGATTTGCTTCTGCTCAAACCTTAGTGCAAGACTGGTTTGCCCAAATTAGTCGAGAAGGAGCCAGTAATCTAGCTCTAGGTAAGCCGAGCGTATTTTGTAGCTTTACTTTCTTTGCGGAAATAGAAGATGCTGAACCTTTCAAATCGGGGACTTTATTTTTATCCAGATTTCAGATAGTTAAAAAGAATAAAAATTGCTGTTTTATTGTTAATTTTCCCCTCGCTCCCGAACACGATAAAACCGAAGCGATCGCCCAGATTAATCAAAAAGTTAATAGTATTAATTGGAGTGACTTAGAATCCTTAGAGGAACCAGAGGACAGTTTATTATCCGCCAACCGCGAACAGTCGCAAGATTTAGACTACTTTAAGTCTGTAGTTACCTCTGCCCTCGATTCAATTGCCGCCGACGAGCTGAGCAAAATCGTTATCGCTCACACCACAGAAATTAAATCGGCAGTCCCCTTCGATGTAATCAAGTCCCTCTGCAATCTCAGACAGCTCCATCCCGACTGCTATATTTTCTCCACCAGCAACGGTCAGGGACAACATTTTGTCGGCGCTAGCCCAGAAAGGTTACTCAGTGTCCAGAATCAGCAACTAGTCACGGATGCTCTGGCGGGTTCGGCTCCTAGAGGTAATAACAACACAGAGGATTTACACCTAGCTAGCTTGCTGCTCAAAAACCGTAAGGAAAAGCGAGAGCATCATGCCGTACGGGATTTTGTAATCGATCGCCTGAAGGCAATTGGTCTCAAGCCCCAACAGCTACCGCTACAGATTCTCAAGCTCTCTAATATCCAGCACCTCTGGACCCCCATTTATGCTCATCTCCCCGCAGATATTGAACCCCTAGAAATTGTCGAGCTACTTCATCCCACTCCCGCCGTGGCTGGTGTATCGACTAAATCTGCCTGTGAAAAAATTCGCTATTACGAAAAATGCGATCGCTCTTTGTATGCTTCTCCTCTGGGTTGGGTAGACTACGAAGGTAACTGCGAATTTATTGTCGGTATCCGCTCGGCTTTAATTGACGGCAAGATAGCACGACTCTACGCGGGGGCGGGTATTGTCTCTGGTTCCAATCCTGATAAGGAGTTTGCGGAAGTACAGCTCAAGCTACAGTCTTTATTAACAGCGCTGGTTTAAATTTGGGTTGGAAGATCGGAAGCCCATGGCTCATACTAGATACCCTTCCCTAGTTTCGTAATGATTGATTTTCGTAACGTCAACACTCTTTGGAGTTCTGTACTGGTAGAAACTCTATTCTGCTGCGGCGTTTCCACGGTGGTGATTTGTCCCGGCTCTCGCTCCACTCCCCTAACAGTTGCCTTTGCCAATCATCCCCAAATTACGGCAATTCCTCTACTCGATGAGCGTTCTGCTGCTTTTTTTGCTTTGGGTCGAGCGAAAAAAACTGGTCTGCCAACAGTTCTAGTCTGTACTTCGGGTACTGCGGGAGCTAACTTTTATCCCGCTGTTATTGAAGGCTGCCAGAGTAGCGTTCCCCTAATCGTTTTAACAGCAGATCGTCCCCCAGAACTACGAGATTGCCATGCCGGACAGGCGATCGCCCAACACCGGCTTTATGGGAATTATCCCAACTGGCACTGTGAGGTAGCCCTACCTGAAGCTAATTTAGCCATGCTGCGCTATCTGAGACAGACGATGATTCAGGCATATAACCGCGCTCTCTATCCTCATCGAGGGGTAGTACATCTCAACCTGCCATTCCGAGAACCTCTGGCACCCCTAGAGCGACCTTCAATGGATCTAGATCGACTACCGGCCGACTTTTTTACGGCTGCTACAGTGAGCGTCTCAGAAACTTCCGTTCTCAATCTGCCCTGGAATAGATGGCGCGACAAGTCAGGTCTGATTATTGCTGGCTTGGCTCAACCACAAAACCCTCAAAACTATTGTGAGGAGATCGCACTTTTAGCCCAACACCTTGATTTTCCCGTCTTTGCCGAAGCCCTTTCGCCCTTAAGAAACTATGCCCCACTCAATCCCTACTTAATTTCCACCTATGACGTTATCCTTAGACAATCCGCACCACGGAAGTTAGTACCGGAAGTGGTGATTCAGATTGGGGAATTACCGATTAGTAAGGAGCTACGAGGATGGTTGCAAGATACAGACCCCGACCGTTGGCTTATTACCCCCAAAGTTGAGAATTTTGATTCGCTCCATGGCAAGACCGTTCATTTACATACCTCAATCGACCGAGTTGCTGCTCAGATAGAAGTCGTCGCCGATCGCCCTCCCGGACAATATTGTCAACAATGGCTGGATCTAGAGGCTGCAGCCAGAAATAAGATCGATCGCACCATGGAATCAATTACGGAACTGCGAGAAGCAAAAGTTGCCTGGCTGATTTCTCAGACTCTACCGGTAGGTACGCCCATTTTTTTAGCCAACAGCATGTCGGTACGTTATGCCGAATATTTTTGGCCGCCCAACTCCCATAAAATTGCGCCCTATTTTAGCCGTGGTGCTAACGGTATTGACGGAACCCTCTCTACTGCCTTAGGTATTGCCTATGAAGATCGAGGGGTGCTGTTAACAGGGGATTTAGCCTTGCTACACGACACTAACGGTTTCCTAAGCGCCGATAAATTCTCAGGGCATTTGACTATTGTGCTAGTCAACAATCATGGTGGCGGTATATTTGAAATTTTGCCTATTGCCGACTTTCCCAGTTTTGAGGAATACTTTGCGACCCCCCAAGCAGTTGATATTGCTCAACTTTGCCGCGCTTATAAGATCGAACACATAGCAATACGGGACTGGCAAGAGTTATCCAGCTTACTTTCGGAGTTACCGCCAACTGGAATTAGAGTTTTAGAGCTAACATGCGATCGCCAGGAGGATGCGGCTTGGTTGCGTCACAATCTAGCTTTACTGGGTAAAAATTATTAAATGCTTCTTAGCTTAAAAATGACGGAGCTTTGAACATAAGTAGTTCAGGCAGTTCAAGCACGAAGTAATCATCGGTCTAGAAAGCTGAATTTAAAGGCTTAGTTAAAGAATAGGCGAAAGAAATAAAGCCGATACTAACACCAAAGGTAAGCGCATAGAGAATGTAGTAGGGTCGGTTATTTTTCACTCGGTTGGATTGACTTTAAATATTAAAAAGCGTTTTTATCGGCACCCAATTTTATCGAGACAGGATGCGGTATTGATTTGCCAGTAGTTTTATAATTAGTTAACTGGCGGTATTTATGTAGATATATTAACTAATATTAAGTTTGTTTGCAATCAAACAACAA
>JBCBIN010000231.1:0-6437 GCA_038524555.1 Cyanobacteria bacterium J06623_7
GATATTACGCCAAATTGGAGAGTTCGTAAATGCCATGAAAAAGATAAAATGGTCTCGTTCCCTCTAAACTTCAGTCAAAAGGATAATTACGGATGCTTTCCTCACTAGTTGCTGACTTTCGCATCATTTTTGAACGCGACCCCGCAGCCCGTAACTGGCTTGAAGTACTAGTTTGTTATCCCGGCTTACAGGCATTATCTCTACATCGTGTTGCTCATTGGCTATACCTAGTAGGCATTCCTTTTTTCCCTCGCCTAATTTCTCACCTCGCCCGCTTTTTTACCGGCATCGAAATTCACCCGGGAGCGCAAATTGGTCGGGGGGTATTTATCGACCACGGTATGGGAGTGGTCATTGGGGAAACGGCAGTAGTTGGCGATCGCTGTTTGATTTATCAGGGAGTAACCTTGGGAGGAACGGGAAAAGAAACAGGTAAACGCCATCCCACCCTGGGAGAAAATGTCGTTATCGGTGGGGGAGCAAAAGTTTTAGGCAATATCCAAATCGGCAACAACGTCAGAATTGGTGCGGGTTCAGTCGTGTTGCGAGATGTACCCTCAGACTGCACCGTAGTGGGCATTCCCGGTCGTGTAGTATATCGTTCGGGGGTTAAGGTAGAGCCACTAGAACATGGCAATTTACCCGATTCTGAAGCTGCCGTCATTCGTACTTTGGTCGATCGCATTGAATCTCTCGAACAGGAAGTTAAGCAGTTAAAACAGTCTCAGTCGGCGAGCAAATCCTTAGTTACGGCGGTGTTGTCAGAAACAGTAGTCACAGAATCCTGCCCCCAGGTCAAAGATAGCTGCCTGTTGCGCGATCGTGAAATTAGAGAATTTTTGGGCGAAGAACTATACAACGAAAATAATTGATGTAACCTCAGCAGGAAGCCTAATTTCTGAAGCTAGCTCTAAGCTCTAAGCCATAGGCTATAAGCTTTATATAGTAATTTCAAATAAGAGTTATGTGAATGAAACTGGCATAAACTCCCCCTAATCCCCAGTCCCTCGAACAAATAAATGAGAGGGTACAAAAATTAATTAGGACGAACGACTGCTCGCCCTAACGGAAAGAAAGCTCTATCTACCGCCCACGACTACGTTTTGAATCCGAATATGAGGACCGCCAACGCTTACGGGTAGGGGCATTTGACCTCCTTTCCCACATCCGCCATTGGTATAGAGGGTGTCGCTACTAATAGCATCGATGTCTTGGAGAGTTTGAAAGACGTTCCCCGATAGGGTGACATCGCTAACGGGTTCGGCAATTTTACCGTCACGAATCATGTAGCCTTCCGCCGCCGCAAAGGTAAACATCTCGCCGTTTGTCTGTCCTCCCAACATTCTCACTGCATATACGCCTTCTTCAATGCCCTCAAACATTTCTTCTAGAGGGGTATCTCCTGGTTCGATCGCCGTATTGGTCATGCGGACAATCGGAGGATAGTTGGCGCGAATGGCTCTAGCATTGCCTGTGGGCTTCTCGGTCATTTTGCCCGCCGTCTCGCGAGAGTGTAAACGTTCGGTTAGTACGCCATCTTTAATTAAATACTTGCGCTGTCCTGGTACTCCTTCATCGTCATATTTCATCGATCCGGGCAGATTTTCCATCGTCGCATCGTCAATTACATTCAGTTGCTTGATGCCCATGGGTTTTCCGAGGGTCAATAATTCCTGCATCTTGGGGTTTTCATAGACAAAATCGGCTTCGGATAAATGTCCAAAAGCTTCGTGAATAAATACTCCCGAGAGATAGGGGTCGAGAATAACCGTATATTGACCACCTTTAACTGATTTGGCCTCAAGCTGTCTCACGGCACGTTCTGCTGCGCCTTTAACCCTTTCCTCAATACCGACTAAAGCATCAAAGTCATTGCGAAAATGTACCGATTCAAAACCTTGGCGCACGACTCCATCTTCTCCTCGAGCGATCGCGGCAAAGCGTCCGTTGATATCGAGTCTTTCCTGAACGATGCAGCTTCCGGTGGAATTAATAAAGGTCTTGGTGGCAAAGCGATCGCCAATACTCGCCATCGTCGTTTGGATGCGCGGGTCGTAGTTAAGCAAAATTTCGTTATAAGACTCTAGTAATTCTCTTTTCTCTTTGAGAGAGACACTACGGGGGTCGCGCTTAATTTTTTCGGGGACATAATCTTCAATCGGTTCGACTGATGCTAGCTGGGTCTCTTCTTTACCCACCAATTTTGCCTGAGAAATCGCTTCTTCAATGCGCTCGTTTAATTCTTTTAATCCATTGAAAGTAACAAAACTCCAGCCTCCCTGATGACAGGCACGAATTCCTCCCCCCAAAGCAAAGCTGCGGTCTACAGAATCTAACTGTTTGCCGCGAAAAGAAAGCCCGGTGGACTCGCTCTGTTCGACGCGAATTTCGAGGTAGTCGACCTTGTCTTTATACTTGGCGATCGCTTTTTTTAACTGTTCTGTTGTTGCGTTAGCTGCTGTAGTCATTCTGCCTATTCTTCTAAATTTGGTTTAAATCAATAGATAGCTTCTATATCTATACATTCTAGAGAATAGTTAAGGCAATTATGATGCGATCGCAACTAGGGTTTTAGTCCAGCCGATAGATAACTTAGGTAAAAATAGCCGACTCTAGCCGGGCAACTGCCGTTTCTAGGTCATCGTTGACAATTTCCAAGTCGAATTCACCACTAGCCGCAATTTCTTGCTTGGCAATGGTCAACCTTTTGGAGATCGACTCTTCCGAATTGGTGCCTCTGGTTCTGATGCGTGCTTCTAATGCCTCAATTGAGGGGGGTAATATGAAAATACGAGTCGCTGCGGGAAAAATATCGGCGATCGCTCTGGCTCCTTCTAGCTCTATTTCTAACAAAACATAGTTGCCTTGGGCGATTTGTTCGACGACTCGCGCTTTAGGGGTACCGTAATAATTACCGGCATATTCCGCCCACTCTAATAGCTCTTGATTGAGAATGGCGGTTTCAAAATCCTTTTGGTTCAGAAAGAAATATTCAACCCCGTCTCTCTCTCCCGGACGAGGCTCTCTGGTGGTAGCAGATATAGATAACTGTAGCTGCGGATGACGCTGGAGTAACAGGTTGACTAGAGTACCCTTACCGACTCCGCTAGGCCCGGTAATGACAATTAGCTTGCCTGGCTGTGGGGCTGACATTAGTGATAATCTAAGTAGGTTACGACTCTTTAGTATCTTTATTGATTACAAAACGGTGCGCTACGGTTTCCGGCTGAATTGCCGAGAGTACGACATGGGAAGAATCCGTAATAATTACCGCTCTGGTACGACGACCGTAGGTGGCATCAATTAATAGGCTTTTTTCTCTAGCCTCAGTGATAATTCTTTTGATTGGGGCTGATTCTGGGCTGACGATAGCAATTATACGATTGGCAGAAACTATATTACCAAAACCTATATTGATTAGTTGAATATCCATAAATTATTCATTAACGATTTTAAAACTTAGTTTTTGTCTGCTAATTCTTGGAGAGCTGAATCCCGACACTATAGTTTTACAGGTAAAAAAGCACGTAAACGAGGCTATTTAAGGAAAATTTCGCTTTTGGCGGTAATTTAAACATCCTGTAGTCAAAATCACAATAATTTACTGCTTAACTAAACTTTTATGTCTTTTTACAATTATGCAACCAGTTGACTACACCACTTTAATCGCTAGCTGTGCCGAACTCAATCGAGATTGGGTCCCCGCGCGGATCGAGCAGGTTTATCAACGCGATCGTTTTACGATTTTGCTGGCTCTGCGTACTCTCAAGGCGAAACCCTGGTTGACTATCTGCTGGCATCCAGAAGCAGCCCGGATTAATCTGGGAGACCCGCCACCGCGAGTTAAAGATACTTTTACCTTTAGCGATCAGTTACGGCATCAGCTCAAGGGACTGGCATTAATTAAAGTTAAAGCGATCGCGCCCTGGGAACGAGTAATCGACCTCCAGTTTGCCAATCGACCGGGAGAAGAACCTCTGTGGCACCTATATGTAGAGATTATGGGTAAGTATAGCAACGTAATCTTAACCGATGCCGTAGGGCAAATTATCGCTCCAGCCAAGCAAATTAACGCCGCTCAGTCTAGCGTCCGTCCGATCCAAACGGGACAACCTTACGAATTGCCCCCCCCTCTCACGGGGACGACTCCCAAACTAGATGAACCTTACGAACGTTGGCAAGAAAGAGTTAGCCTCGTCCCGGGACAGCTCAAGCGTCAGCTATTAAAATCCTATCGAGGTTTGAGCCCCAAAGTAGCTGCAGAAATTGCGATCGCTGCCGGTTTATCTCCCCAAGACCAGACGGATACCCTCAACGAAGAACATTGGCAAGAGCTATACAGTTACTGGCAAAAGTGGCTCACAGTTTTACAACAGCAGCAGTTTGACCCGGGTTGGTTAGATACTGGCTATACGGTGTTGGGCTGGAATAAAATCGAGCCAGAGCCAGAGGTACAGACTCTCTTAAACGACTACTACACCAGTGAATTTAATCGCCAGCAGTTCCGACAGGTTCACCATCAGCTCAACCAAAAATTGATTAATTTGCTCAAAAAGCTAGAGGTTAAAGCCAATACCTTTCGCCAACGTCTGAGCCAGTCCCAAGATGCCGAAGATTATCGTCGCCAGGGAGATTTATTGATGGCACATCTACACGAGCTTAAGCCGGGAATGAAGTCGATCACCCTCAATGATTTTGCTACGGGAGAACCAGTCAAAATCAAGCTCAACCCTGAAAAGAATCCTGCCCAGAATGCCCAGTACATCTATAAACAGAGCCAGAAGCTCAAAAGAGCTAAGGATGCGGTGGTTCCGCTCCTAGCCGAGGTGGAGGGAGAAATAAACTATCTAGCTCAAGTACAGACGGCTTTAAATCAGCTACAGGGCGAAAATACCGGCAGTAACGAAGATTTACAGGCTCTAGACGAAATTAAAGCAGAACTAATTCAGCAAGCATATCTTCCCGCATCTAGACAAGATAGCGATCGCCAGGTAGATCGAGACTCCCAACCCTATCGCTTTACCGCACCTTCCGGCTGTGAAATCTGGGTCGGTCGCAATAATCGTCAAAATGATATTCTCACGTTTCGCACCGCCGTAGAATACGACCTGTGGTTCCATACCCAAGAAATTCCCGGTAGCCATATCTTGCTGCGTTTAGACCCTGGAGCTGTAGCCAGCGAATCAGACCTTCAGTTTACTGCCAATTTAGCGGCATACTTTAGCCAAGCTCGTGAAAGCGAACTAGTTCCTGTAATCTATACTGAGCCACGACATGTATATAAACCCAAGGGTGCCAAACCAGGGATGGTGATTTATAAACAGGAAACCGTTATTTGGGGTAAGCCACAAGAAGCCAAAGAGATTTTATTACACCAAGCCAAAACAAGTTCCACCTCTACTAAATAACGTGGGTTTAGGAATAAGTTCAAATGTCGATGATTTAAAGCTTTCTCCTCAAAATGCATAAACATTTTGCTTGGGGCGTAGATAAGAACAACAACCAATGAATCAATCAAATTCATTATCTACTACTAGGAGCAAGCAATCATGTCTAGATTTAGCAATACCGTTAATTACGATCTTGGCACTTTAACCAGCCGAACTCGACAACGCTCGACTTTCCTCAGAGACAACCGATTTGAAAACGACATCTACGAATTTGACACGACTTCTACCCGCAACATCAACATCTCTCTCCACGATTTAGCTACGGGAGATGATGCCGACCTTCGTCTTTATGAAGACACTAACAGCAACGGGATTCTCGATAGCAGCGATTTACAACTAGCATCCTCAGTCCGCTCGGGAAACAACAACGATACCATTAACTATCGCGGTTCAGCAGGAACCTACTTTGCCCGAGTTAGCTACTTCAGCAGTCAAGCCGATAGCCGTATCGACTATGAACTAGACTTAACTGCCGACTTCCGTCGCGGTAGCAGCACTATTGCCGCCATTGAAGACTATGGTACGAGTTTAGTAGGAGATGCCGCCGCAGTCGAAACGGGTAGAATCTCTAATCGCAACACCAGCGACACCTATGCCCTATCGGTTTTCTCCAATGAAGTTTACGACATTACCCTCAGCGGTTTAAGCAACGATGCCGATTTGCGAGTGATTGAAGACGAAAACAACAACGGAATTGTTGATGCAGGAGAGATTTACGCTAGCTCTACTCGTGGAGGAAGCCGCTCTGACACAGTAACCATTGATGATGCGGGGGACTACTTTGTCGAAGTCTATCAGTATAGAGGTAGCACGGACTATACTTTGCAAATCGACCAGGACTTTGTTTAAAGCAGGCTTTCACAAATCAAAGTAATCGTAAATACAGTTAACTTATCCTTTATTAATCAAATAAACCTAATCTTTAATCACTTTAATTTTTAATTTCGTGTCGGTAAACCATCATAATTACGCTCGAAAGCCATAACC
>JBCBIN010000232.1:0-6423 GCA_038524555.1 Cyanobacteria bacterium J06623_7
AATACTGCTGAGGTCAAACAGCTACTACAAGACCCTATTTCTTTAATCTTTTTTGGCTCTGCTTCCTATCATTTATATTTTATTCCCCTACTAATGGCAGGAATAGTCTTATTTTATTTAGCTAACTATTTAACCCAGCAGCGCGATCTAAATCTAGTGCTAGTGGGCTTTGCGCTATCTAGCTTGACTAGCTACCAACTGCTAATTAACGGTCAAAATGACTTTAATCTGGGCAGCGGCACTGCTTTTCCCGAACTATTAGGCTTAATCAACTATCACAGTCTTTTCTATCAGCCCAGTCGTATTGTTCTGGTATATGCTGCTTGGGCGGTACGCTGCTTACCCTATCTGGCGATCGCTTTACTGATTAACCATGCTTGGACAGACAACGTCGAACGCTGGCTAGATCGTCGCCGTACGATTGTGGCTCTGTTCCTCGTTTGTATTTTGGCCAATGCTTTTGCCGAACAGTATCTGCCGCGAGCAATTAGTGAAATTATCATTGCCTACTCGCTCTTGCTCTTTGGCATTGGCATCTCTCGATATTTACCCAATAGCAGTTTAATTACTCAGATTGGCGCTTGCTCTTTTGGTATTTATCTCATTCATCCTTTTATTAAAAGCGCGGTCGATATTGCTCTAACTAAGCTAGTACCACAAATTACCCAGCAAGTTTCCATCTTTTCTATTTTGACTTATTCCCTTATTAGCTTTTTAGCTAGCTGGACTGTAGTTGCTTTAATGAAAAAAAACAAACTAATTAGTAAATACATATAATACCGGTCAATTTGTTAACAACATTAATGAAATACCCTGGAGAAAAATAGTGAGAGTTGCCATTGTTAGACGAGAACCAAAAGTTGCCTTGAGCATGGATGTCTATGCCGATAATTTAGTTGCTGGCTTAAAAGCAGTGCATCCCGACTGGGACATTATCGAAGTAGCCCCCCAACCCTGGAGTAAGGATTTAGAAAATCTCTGGCATTCTGGAAATCCCCTGCGTAAATATTACGAACGTTTTTATAACCATCCCCGTACGGTAAATCAGATCGATGCAGATATTTTTCATATTATTGACCATACTAATGCTCACGTTGCTTACCGACTCAGGCGAGCGGGAAAACCCGTAGTCGTTACCTGTCATGATTTAGTTCAGTATATCTATCCCGAAATTCTCAAAAACCAGTCTCGTCTGCCCGCAGTTAGCATGGCAGTTTGGCAATATTCAGTCAAGGGCATCAAGGCGGCTGATGGGGCTATCGCTATTTCTCGCAACACGGCCCGGGATATTAATCATTGGCTCAAAGTCAATCCGAAAAATATCTCGGTGGTGCTTAACGGCGTGGATGAGAGCTTCCAAGTTTTAGCACCATCAATAGTTGCGGACTGGAAACAGCAGCACGTAGAATCTGCTGACGAATTTTGTCTGCTCAACGTTGGTTCTAATCATCAGCGTAAAAACTTAGAGACGGTTTTACAAGTTTTAAAATCCCTGGTGGAGCAGCATATTCCCGCCCGCTTGTGGAAAGTTGGTGATGATTTTAATTCCACTCAGCAACAGTTTATTGATGCACACCATCTCAGTCCGCATATCTCTTGTTTGGGTAAACCTGATCGAGCAGACTTAATCAAATTCTACAATGCTGCTGATCTGCTGCTTGCGCCCTCTCTCTATGAAGGTTTTGGCTTGACGATTCTCGAAGCGATGGGTTGTGGCACCCCGGCAATTACTGCCAACGTTTCTTCTCTACCAGAAGTAGCGGGGTCTGCAGCAGTTTTAGTTGAGCCAACAGACGTTGGAGCGATGGTCGCCGCCGCCATTAAAATTCGCAGTGATGGGGCATATCGCCAAGATTTAAGGGAGCGGGGTTTAGCCAGAGTAAAAGAATTTAGCTGGCAGAAAACTGCCGCCCAGACAGCTAGCTTTTATCAGCAAGTTTTAAGCCGCAAAGATAAAACTTCGCCGCAATATTATCTCGAACAGCTCAACGTTTTTTAAATATGTTGTTTGGGCATAATTATCTATTTCTTTAAATATTAAGCACGACCCAAAATTATGAAAGTATTATTATCAGCTTATTCTTGCGAACCGAATAAAGGTTCCGAACGCGGTGTCGGTTGGAACATGGCTAAGGCGATCGCCAAACACCATGAAGTTTGGGTTTTTACCCGACCCGATGAAAGTAAAGCCGCGATCGAGGCAGAATTAGCCCAGAATCCTATTCCTAACCTGCATTTTGTCTACTTTACTCTCCCTTTTTGGCAAGATAGCCTCCGTTGGGGACAGTCTGGAGCAATGCAGCTACACTACTATCTCTGGCAGATTCAAGCCTATTTTGTGGCGCGGAAAATGCACCGCGAGATTAACTTTGATATAGCCCACCACGTTACTTTCGTCCGCTATTCCGTTCCCAGCCTCTTATCTCTGTTGCCCATTCCCTTTATCTGGGGTGCCGTCGGCGGCGGAGAATCTGCCCCGGCTAAGTTTTGGCAAGATTTCAACCTCAAAAATAAGCTTTACGAATGGCTTAGAGCTACCTGGCGCGGCATTGGTGAACTAGACCCCCTTACCCATTTAACTGCCAAAAACAGCACTATTGCTTATGCCACTACCAAAGAAACAGCAGCTAAACTAACCAAGCTGGGAGCCGTTAACGTCCAACAAACTTCAGAGACAGGAATATCTCAGGCAGAAATCCAGCAGCTCAGTCAATGTCCCCCGCCATCGGGCGATCGCGTGCGCTTTATCAATGTTGCTCGACTATTACACTGGAAAGGAATTTATTTAGGACTACGAGCCTTTGCGGCGGCAAACTTACCCGAGGCAGAATATTGGGTCGTCGGTGCAGGACCCGAGCGGAAGAAACTCGAAGTTCTAGCACGAGAATTAAATATTGCCGAGCGGGTAACTTTCTTTGGTCTACTTGATCGCGAAGAAGTTTTATACCGGCTGGGACAGTGTACGGCTTTAGTCCATCCTAGTCTCCACGATTCGGGGGGCTGGGTTCCGCTGGAGGCAATGGCATCCGGTAGACCCATTCTCTGTCTGGACTTAGGTGGTCCAGGAGAAACCGTAACTCCAGACATTGGCATCAAGGTGCCCGCACACAATCCCGAACAGACGGTTCAAGATTTAGCCGCCGCTATGGTCGAACTAGCAGCAAACCCCCATCTCTGCGTGCAAATGGGGCGACAAGGACAAGAGCGAATTCGGGAATTCTATAGTTGGGAAGCCAAAGCCCAAAGATTGTCGGACGTGTATCAAAACTGCGTGCATGAATATGCCGGTCGCTCCTGACTAACATTCCGTTTCCTCTTTAGAGGCCAAGAAGTTAGCAGATTATCTCATTTTAATTAACAACTTATCACTCAACTATAAATACAGTTATGAAAAAGCTATTATTAGTCACTTTCCCCGTCGATTTAGGCAACGCTACCTTTGAGAAGCGGTTTGTCGATCTATTTCAACAAGACCCCGAACTCGATCTAGAACTCTTCCGCTTTGTAACGGAACAAAAAAATCCCCACCCGAACTCAATTTTTTCTCTGGGATACCTGATGATTTTTCTTCAGAGATTGGGTCTTTCGGTAAAGCTCTGGAAAGCCATCGCTAAAGCCCGTCGAGAAAATCGCCAAGTTCTCTTCCATGGGGTTTCTACTGCTCTGTTTGGCTTTTTGGCTACGGGAAAAAATCAAAGTTATATTGTTACGGAATGGACGCGCAAGCTATACGAACCCATCTGGAAAAGTTCTGGTTCGCCCACTTGGTTAACCTGGATCCACAAGCAGATTCTCAACGCTCAGACCTCTGTTTTGGGCTTGACTAGTAGCGTGGTTAACCAGATCGCCCAAGATTACGATCTGCCCCACAGTAAGCTCAAGAAAGTAAAGCTGCCTTTCTCGGGGGATTTGAATTTATTTAAGCCCGGCGCTAGCAATCTAGAGCAAGAAGTTCGACTGTTGTTTGTCGGTGGTGACTTTGAACGCAAAGGGGGAGATGTCTTACTAGACTGGTTTAAACAGCACCAGCGACCCGGGTTAAAGCTGACGATGATGACCAATCATCCCATCAAAGATATTCCCGGAGTAACTCAAGCCAGCAATATTAAATATGGGCAAAAGGAGCATACCGAAATGTTTGGTAGCCACGATATTTTTGTTCTTCCCACCAATTGCGATAGCTATCCCTCGGTTTTAGGCGAAGCCGCCTGTGCGGGACTGGCAATTTTAACGACCAAAAATGCTCTGGGGGCGGGGGAAGTAATCGCTCAGGGAGAAAACGGTTATATCTGCGACTCACAAGGAGAACTGCTGGAAAAGTTAGCGGTGATGATTGAAGATAAAGCCTCGATCGAGCAAATGAAGCGCAAAAGTCGCCAGCTGATGGAGCAAGAATATGCCTATGAAGAGGTATTAAAAGGTTACGTCCAGCAAGTGTTTGCCTAAGCGCTAATAAGAGCAAAGGCGACAGAAAGAAGTGTCTAGAGAATGCACACCGAGGGTTAGAAGCGATCTCCCTAAGTCTAATACTAATAAAATTTGGATTATAAGCTTATGAATAAATTGAAAATAGCTATGTTGGGGCTAGCATTATTCGCCGGTTTGGCATCATCAACTAGCGATCGCCATGATTTTTATGTTTCTCCCACTGGTTCGGATGATAATCCAGGGACTTTAGCCCGCCCGTTTAAAACGGTACAGCAATGTGCCAATGCCCTTAAGCCTGGTTCTACCTGCTGGTTGAGACAGGGAACTTACCGGGAGACGATCGTACCCCAAGTGTCCGGGACGAGTACTTTGCCAATTGTTTTTGCTGCCTATCAAAATGAAGCGGTAACTATTTCGGGAACGGAGATCGTCGATAATTGGTCGCTACATCAAGACTCGATCTATCGCACCGATATTACCCTGCCGGTTGATGGCTATAGCCCTACGGGAGTATTTGCCAATCAGGTTTTTGTTAACGGCGAGATGATGCCCGGGGCACGGTTGCCCAACCTCGACCAGAAACGGGATTATTTGCGTCCGCAGTTTCTTGGTGGAGGGCTCCAGAGTCAGGGAGGAAAAGCGGCGATTATTGAGAACCAAGAAGTTCCCGAACTAGAGTCTGGCTGGCAAGGAGGACGGGTCTGGACGACGGAATGGTATACTTCCCGGACGGGAGAAATTACTGGCGGGACGGCGGATAAACTCACGGCAGAGATGACCGCAGAATGGGAACGGGGGGGATTTTGGTTCTATCTGTTTGGCAAGCAAGAATTATTAGATGATCGCGGTGAATGGTTTTATCAGGGTGATAAAGACGAGCTATATTTTTGGGCTCCCGATGATAATGTACCTCAAGGGGTAGAAGTCAAGCAGCGTAATTATGCTTTTGACCTGAGAGATCGCTCTTATATTGAGATTCGCAATCTTAATTTGTTTGCCAATACGATTACTACCGGCGATCGCAGTACGGGCATCACCATCGATGGAATCCGCGCTCAGTATATTTCCCACCACATGACCCTGCCGCCTCTCCCAGAGTCGGAAAAAGCCTATGGCTCAGATGATGCAGTATTTTTAGCCGCTCACGCTCACGATACGGGAATTCAGCTTCGGGGTCAGAATAATACCATCAGAAATTCAGTTATTGACTGGAGTTCGGGGAACGGAGTGTTACTCGAGGGGGATAATCACCTCGTCACCAACAACATTATTCTCAATACTAACTATCAGGTATCCTATGCTGCGCCGGTGCGCCTTAACGGTAACGGACACAAAATTACCTACAATACGATTAAACGAACTGGTAGGGATGCCATCAGCTGGGATTGGCATACTGCGGGGATGGATGGTCGCAACTTAGAGATTGCCTACAATGATATTTCTGAGTTTGGCATGTTGAGTACGGATTTGGGCGCAATTTATGTCTGCTGCCAGGTCAACCTAGAGGGAGGATCGATCCACCATAACTGGATTAGAGATGCTCATGCCTTCAGTGCTTTTTGGGGGACTCGCGGTATCTATTTAGACTTGGAAACTTTTAACAGCACCATTCATCATAATGTGGTCTGGAATTTAACCGGCGGTCAAGATAACTACAGTCTGTTGGCGGGCAGTCCGCGGGGCTACGAGAGGATTTATAACAATACTTTTATGGGGGACGTGCGTTTGGATGGCGGACCGGTAGAGGCTTATAACAATATTTTTGCCGGTTCCTCGTCAATTGTTGCCCTCAAGCAGTCAAATAACTTGTTTGACTATACCAAAGTTAAATTCGAGCGTTCGGGAGCGAAAAACTCTAAGTCCCAACCGGCCTTTGTCCCCACCAATATTACGGCGATCGATCGCGGTATTGTCATTCCCGGCATTAGTGATAAATATGAGGGTAAAGCTCCCGATATTGGTGCCTATGAAAAAGATGCTCCGGTCTGGAGAGCT
>JBCBIN010000233.1:0-6413 GCA_038524555.1 Cyanobacteria bacterium J06623_7
CTCGACCACAGGGGGTTCCTCGACCACAGGAGGTTCTTCAACCACAGGAGGTTCTTCAACCACAGGAGGCTCTATGACCACAGGGGGTTCCTCAACTACAGGAGGCTCTATGACGACGGGGGGTTCCTCGACCACAGGAGGTTCTTCAACCACAGGAGGTTCTTCAACCACAGGAGGTTCTTCAACCACGGGGGGCTCTATGACGACGGGAGGTTCGCTATATTCAGTGTTGAGGGTAAAGTATTCACCGTTTTTGAAATTAACGTTCGTGAAGCTCAGAATGTCTTTCTCAATTGTCCTGCCAGTGGTTATTGACTCAGAATCGTTAAAATTATCGCTATTACTGATTTGCAGGGCATATTTTTCTACAGCAATTCGTTCTTCAAGTTGGGATAAGTCGAAACTAACACTAACAGTCCCAACATCCCCTTGTTGTTCTTGAATTTGCCAAATGAGATCGCCTAAATCATCTAGATCGCTATTACTCCAGAATAGAGCTTCGCCGTTTTGTAAATCGCTTGGGTTACTAATAGTGACGATCACATCATCATGACTACTGCGAGATTGAAGTTGAGATAATCCCGAAGCAGAATCAATCGCAATACCAGCAATATCATATTTGTATTCTCCTGCTTGGCTAGCATCCCAGATTACCGAAGTGGAATTGACGTAATTAGTGGGGTTAGTTTGGTCTAAAGTAAAGCCATATTTGGTTGCTAAATAGGAATCTATTCGATGGCGATCGCTTTGTTCTAAAGCTCGATTAAAGACAATTACTTCGGCAATATCGCCTACAAACTGACGACCAATTTGGAAGTGGCGATCGCTAGTTTGTGGGTTACCTGTATCATCATCGCTGGCTACAGTTAGACCATTACGGAAGATGTTTTGTCCCCCGTCAGAATCACTACTAAAGTGCCAGGTGTTATAGCTATCGGCATTGGATTCGCCGTAAGGCATACTCAGTCTACCCGTATTTGTATTGCCCGAATCGAAGTGAATTTGGTTGTTCCAAGGTAAATGAGCTAAGAAACGACCATAACCAGTATTATCGAGGGTAAAGAGGAAGTTGTTACGATGAGAATCGGATTTGGTAACGACAAAGACGGAGGAATTACTGGCAAAGTCGGTGGGTAGAGTATCGACTGTTTCTAATACGTCTTCACCATCAAAGCTGAGTACAGAATTGTAGTTCAGGACATCGCTATAGAGAATTGGTCTTTGTCCGACGGTAGTTTGAACTAAATCTAGTTCTTGCTGACTATTATCGATCGCCCTAATAACTTTCTGTTCGTCGGTGGTTTCTACTGTATCTGCTTTGAGCCATAGCTGGAGATTCTGATAAATACCGCCAGGATTCTCGGTAGGAATCGGATCGTCGTTAATGATGGTGGCAGAAGCGCGATCTTGTTCTAGCAGAACGTATTTGGGCTTGGTTAGATTGAGGAAAACAGTTTCATCATCTTCAGTCAAATTATTATCAATTATGGGTACTGCCACAGTTGTGCTGGCTTCTCCTGCTTTGATAAACAGCCTGCCTTTAGTTTCGCTGTAGTCTGTACCTGCTTTTGCGGTGCCGTCTTCAGTAGCATAGCTGGCAAATACCCCCTGAACGCTGGGTCGGTCTAAACTAACCGTAAACAATGCTTCTGTGCCGTCTTCGCTGATTTCTGTATCGCTAACGGAAAGCGATCGCGTCTCTTCGATTGTACCGGTTGCTCTCTCATCGGCAATAACTGCATTTTTGGCATCATCGAGAATGACAAACATTTCCTCGTCTGCTTCTAGAGTATCGTCGAGAATGACATCGACAAAAATATTCTTAACAGTTTGTCCTGGTAAAAAAGTCAGGCTTTTCTCTCTAGTTTTATAGTCCGATCCTGCTTCTGCCGTGCCATCTAGGGTACTATAGTCCACCCGAATAGTTTGGTTACTCGGTGCATCGAGAGTTACGGCAAATAATAGTCCCGTACTGTTTTTAATCTTATCTTCACTGTTTCTAACGGGAATACTCGCTAATACCCCCGCATCTTCTATGCTGACACTGGGTAGAGCATCATCGTTATTGATCGTTATAGCTACCTGACTGTTGGCAATCTCGGCGTGGGCAACATCGGTAAAGTTGAGAGAGAAAGTTTCATCAGTCTCATTGAGAACATCGCCATTAAGAGTAAGGGAGATCGCCTTGCTAGTTTCACCAGGGGCAAAAGTAACGGTACCAGAAGCCGCTTGATAGTCTTCTTCCGCCACAGCAGTATCATCTTCGGTACTATAATTTACGGTGATTTCTGCCTCAGATGGCTTATCGAGATTTACTGTAACTGAAACCCGATTGGTATCTTGACCTTCCTCAAAAGCAATATCTTCTACGGAAATAACTGGCAGGGGTTCGTCATTATCTTCAATAGTGGCGGTTATTGATGATTCTAGAGCGATTGCAGAGCTAGCAGAAGGCATCGCATTGTCAACATTACTCAGATTTAAATTGAAGCTTTCTAAACCTTCCGACTTGGTATCATCGTTTAGCTGGATATTAATCGCCTGACTAACCTCACCCGGGTTAAATGTTACCGTACCCGTTTTCGCACTGTAGTCTTCTCCTGCGATCGCTGTAACATCTTCCGTGGCGTAATCTAGAGTAATTATTTCATCGTTAGCTTCGGGGATGGTAAGAGTAAAAGTAGCTACACCACTGTTTTCTTCCACCGTAACTCCTGCCACCGAAATAGGAATTAATTCCTTAAATTCTAAATTACGAAATTGGCTATTAGTATCATCACTATTACCTTCATGAGCAAAAGCCAACCACTGAACCGCTTTGTATCTACCATTATGAAATACGGTATTGTCGATAAACTGTCCGACGGGGATTTGATAGGTTTTCCATTCACCCAAACTATCGTAGTTATTAAAATCTTGAATCCCAAATTCGCTACTACCCGCTAGCTGAAAGAATCTGTTTTCTTCCCAGGGTGCATAAAAGTCATGATGGTCTTTACTTTCAAAGTGCAAGCCGTGGAGTTTTCCTTCCTCGGTAGTTCTAAAATCAAACTCTAAGACGGTATAGGGTTCGATTGGCGAGTCATTAGAGCTGAGATTACTGGTTAAGGGGATTTCTTTCCAGCCGTTACCGTTACCCGTAATAGTTAGACTATTGTGTGCGGCATCGACTTCAAAGGGTAGGTTATTCGGGTCTTTTTCGCCATCGGGTGGATAGGAAGTAAGCTGTGACTCGGTTGTTGTGCCGTCGGGCAGGGTAATATTTAAAGTAGAATCGAGAATAGTTCCAATCCCTTCATCATCAGCAATCGTGGCGTTGCCACTGGGGTTACTTAGCTGAAGCTTAAAGTCTTCATCGCGACTGAGAGAATTATCGTCGATAATATTTACCTCAATCGTCTGGACTCTATTTCTATCTAGAATCGAAAAAACTAGCGTCCCGCTGGTAGCTTCGTAGTCTTGTCCTGCAATGGCTATATTATCTTGGGTGGTAAAATCTACCGTTACTGGCTCCGCATCGACAAATTCATCCACCCTAATCTCAAAAATAGCTTTCGCTCCTGTGTTCCCACTAACGATAGTCGCATCGCTAATAGTGATAGTCGAGCTAGATTCCGCACCATCATCATCGCTGATTAAACCAACTCCGCGATCAAGAGTTTGCCCATAATTACCCAAAAGATCGAGATAAAATGCTTCAGAACCTTCTATTACTGTATCGCCCTTAATTTCTACAGGAATATTCTGACTAGTTTCTCCTGGCTCAAAAACTACAGTTCCCGTTTTCGTAACGTAGTCCAAACCCTCTGTAGCAGTACCGTCTGTAGTCTTGTAATCAATTTCTAGGAGATAACTGCTAGGCTCTGCCAGTTCGACTGTGAAGTTGGCTATCTTAACTCCCTCGTCACCTTCTGTAGCACCCCCCAGGTCTAGGAAAGAGACGGTCTGCTGGTCTAGCAAAACATCCATTCTTTCTGCTTCTGGAGTTGCAAAATAATCGGGGACGGTAATTGAATTTCCTTGTCCTAACTCTATTTTTAGATCTACCTGGTGAACGATCCAGGCAATATCTAGGAAAGAAAATGCCGATAGATCTAAAGTATCTAGCTCATCGGTACCGATAAAAACATCATCTCCTGTAGTTAAGCCTGGGGCATAACCGCTAAAGACATTGGCAGCAGGATTGGCAATAATTACGTCGTCGCTACTAGAGTTAATTAAGTTCTCAATCTCAACATCGATCGCGATGGAAGTTCCATGACTAGGTACCTGATAGGTAGTGCCGTTACGTTCGTAAGATGAACCCTCAAATCCCGCCTGAGTGGTTTGATATTGACTCTGATTGAGGTCGAAGCGATAGCCAGAATCATCTGTTTCTAAACCAGAAAAATCAAAAGTATCAGTTCCGTCGCTATCCCATATCGTTTGTCTCAAGCGCCGACTGGTATCGATCGCAATTTCACCATCAACCAGGTAGTTATCTACCGTAACAAACTCATAGACCGTATCTTCCGGGCGATATTCTGCCGCGCCATATCTTTCCTGCAAAGATTTGATATCGTAGCTCATGAAGGTAGCAGCTTTTGCACCGGGAGACGTATAAGACATCACCGTATTAACACCGCTTTCTTCCGGGTCAAATACAGAAGTTTCCCTCCCAAAAGAATGGGGCATTCCCAGGGCATGGCCGAGTTCGTGGAGCATGGCACTATAAGCATATACTCCCTGCTCTACTTCCCAACCATTAATTCCCGCATCCGAAGCCGCCGCCCAAGGTGCCAAGTGGATATGTCCCCCTGCATAGGCATAATCAGGCCCATCGGAAATAGCTATGCGAATATTACCC
This sequence comes from Cyanobacteria bacterium J06623_7, assembly GCA_038524555.1. GTDB lineage: Bacteria > Cyanobacteriota > Cyanobacteriia > Cyanobacteriales > Xenococcaceae > Waterburya. The sequence continues at coordinate 4,847 of JBCBIN010000233.1, forward strand.
CATTCAGATTCCGATTCGGCTACCTCGATAAATTCGCGCTCGACAAAAGTGTTTAAATGGGCAAACATCTGACGATAGTTAGCCTTAACCGCTTCACTAGGTTCTCTAACGTTACTTTCGCGATCGCTCCCATCATAGCCACCCTGTTCAAAAATATCTTCATCAAAGAAGCTAAAAGTGACCACTTCCTGTTTACGGGAACCGCCTCTAATACCGGCATAGGCAGGTAAAATAGTCCCGACTCCCTCGCTATCTTCAATCGTGGCGTTTTGGGGATTGCTGAGATTGACGATTAACTCTTCGTCTGGGTCGAGATAAGAAGTCCCCGTAGTGTTGACGGTAATTGTTTTTTCTGTTTCTCCTGGCTCAAAAGTTATCGTTCCTTCAACCGCAACATAGTCTTCTCCTTCTTTCGCCGTGGCTTCGACGGTGACATAATCTACCGTCACTTTTTGGTTGCTAGAAGTACTGAGGGTAAGGGTAAATATAATTTCTCTGCCAACGCTACTGTCGGTTACTTGCTGATTGTCAATCGTAATCTGCGGTACGGAAACTGTTTCACTTACGGCACCAAAGTCACTGTCGCTAACCTCTACCGGGGTAATATCTTCATCATCAACCAGTAAAGTATCTTCTCCCGTCTGACTGTTGACTGCTATTTCCACCAGTGAACTAGCAACTTGACCAAAGCGATCCTCTACCTCAACCAATATCTGATGTTCGCCAATATCTTCCCGTTCGGCTCTAAAGGTCAAATCACCAGTATCTGGATCGATCTCGATCCAATCGGGCAACGGTTCCCCATTAATGAGTTTAGCTGTATAGGTGCGATCGCTTTTTAATTCCCCCTCGAAAGCACTATCGGGAATCTCAAAGCCAGAAGTCGTCTGGGCAACGGTAGATGTTTCAATTACCCCTAGCTCGTCTAATTCGGGTTCGACTGTAACCGAGCTTAATTCTGATGACTGGCGATCGACGGAAACTATATCAACATCTCGTTCCGGTAAAATTAACGTCCGTTCCCAGTTATCATTATCGCCTAGGGCAGCAATTTCCCCTGCTGCTTCAGCTAATAGTGGTGCATCATTAAGTAAATAATGTAGGGGTAGATCGTAATCACAATATCTACACATGTTAATTTAAACCTATTTATTAGCAAGAAATCAAAAAACGGTGTTGCTGATTTGAAGTATGAATTTTAAAAGTAATCTGTTATTAGCTATCAGCTTTTTGAATATTTTGTTATCAGGAAAAGAGAAAAGAACTGTATCTCGATCCAACAACGCAAAAAAAATGACAGGGATTAATTTAGACTGTTAGGCTTACTAATTAATTTAAAAAAATAGCTTGAAAAACCAGATTGACAGCACCCAACTACATTATAAAACTGGAAAATATGATTAGCTAACAGTGGTATCACTGTCTTTTTATTCTTTGTAATCTTGCTTGTTTACGTCTTTGTACAGAAGACAAAAAGATGGATATTGGCTTTGTTTTTCTTCTATAGATGTTTTATATTAAATACTAGATAACAAAGTTTTAATCTAATTTAGATAAACAAAATCCA
>JBCBIN010000234.1:0-6400 GCA_038524555.1 Cyanobacteria bacterium J06623_7
GAAAAAATATATAGTTAAGACGACTAGAGTACTTCAGAAAAATACTCTAGAAAAAATATTGGTATCAGCAACTTTAGCCTGAGATATTGCCTCTATATTTACTAGGATTGAATCAAAGTAAGATCGAAATCGTCAGCTGAAGATTTACCTATGATGAAATTTCAGCCCTAAAATACAACGAGCGGATGAATCAAGATCCCGAGCATAATTTAGACAAATCAGTCAATTCTCCTAATTTGCCTGCCAAGCCTCGTTCAAGATGGCGCAGGATATTTACCGGCATCGCTCTGCTGTTTTTGGGAAGTTCGGGGATTAGTCTAATTTACGGCTGGTATTTTATTCAGCGTCAGCTTATTCCTCTAATTGAAACGGAGGCAGGTAATTATCTCCACCGTCCTCTAGAATTAGGCGAGCTAAAGCATATTTCCCCCACCGGAGCGCGTTTTGGCAGTAGTGCTTTACCGGCAACGGCAGACAATCCCGATTTTGTGCGGGTTCAAGAGGTCAAAATCAAACTGGCACCGCTACATTTTCTGCGCCGTCGAGAATTAAAGCTAGCCCTAACTTTAGTCAAACCCGATGTCTATATCGAGCAAGATGAATCAAAGCTCTGGACTCCTACGGATTTTGGCGATGATTCTGAGTCAGAGGGAGGCATTGAAGTTAATGTCAGGGGAATCGAACTGGAGGGAGGACAGCTTTCCCTCGTCGCCTTTAACTCTCAGACCAATAGCTTGAATCCAGCCGTAATAGCCGATATAGAGCGCATTGCTATTCGTCCTAAGTCTGGGAGGATCGAATTTGATGCGGTAGCCGAGTTAATTCAGGGCGGCAAATTTGCCCTCGACGGCAGGGGATATAGCGATACGGGGGTTATCGACATCGATTTAGTTGGACAGCAGCTAAAAGCCTCGGAAGTTAGCAATTTACTAGCCCTGCCGATTCAATTGGGTCGGGGAAAATTAAGCGGCAAATTAGGTATTACCCTCAAAGACAATCCGATTCCCGAACTACGGGGAGCGTTAGATTTAGATCGGGTTAGTCTACAAATTCCCGAGCTAGTCAAACCGTTTAGCGATAGTCAGGGCAAACTGCTATTTGATGGTTCTAACATTCGCTTAGAAAAGATTGAGACTCATTTTGGTGAGGTGGCGGGAATTGCTGACGGAAGCTTGGATTTATCCGGTTCGGGAGAATATCAGATCGAGACTAGAGTGAAGCCAGTTGAGGTAGGGCAAGTTATTGATGCTCTGGAACTCGATGCCCCAGTGCCTATAGAAGGTAAAATAGCCGGGGAAGTCTCGGTGCGGGGTCAATTAGCAGAACCCGTGGTTGAGTTCGACCTGGCAACCACAACTGATAGTCGTGTCGATAAAGTAGATTTTAAATCGATTGAAGCAGATTTAGAGTTAGTGGGCACAAACCTAAATGTCCGGCGGTTTAGCTCTTTGCCCCAAGGGGGAGGAGAAATTTCGGGCAGTGGTAAGCTTCAACTCGACGCAGCGCAAAATCTGACGTTTGACATTGAAGCACGGGATGTTTCCGCTAAAGCGATCGCTCGCAATTATGATCGGTCATTACCCGTAGAGATTGGACGTATTTCCGGTGAAACTAATATCTCCGCCAAAGCTACAGATTTAGGCAGCTTACGTTTTGACCGAGGCCAAGCTGAGTTTGATTTGGGTAACGGCATTGTTGCTCTAGATAACTTAAATTATGTTGATGGTGTTTGGTCGTCCCAGCTTACGGCGACGGCGGTAGAATTTGGCAGTTTACCCATTGGTAAAGGTAGCGCCGATACAATTGCGGCGGGTCTGGTCGAGGGGACATTCCAAGTCTCGGGAACTAACGACTTCGGAAATTTAAATCAGGTTGATGCGTCAGGCGGCGCGACTTTGAGTACGGTTGGTGGCAAGATCGAGCTACCTCAAATTGCGATCGCCAATGGCAACTGGCAGGCGGAGGCTCAAACTACAGACCTAAAGCTACAGCGTCTATTTCCAGATTTACCCGACGAGTTTCAAGATAATCTGAGCGGTGAATTTTATCTTACGGGCAATATTCCCGATGCGGCACAGCCCCAGACTATAATTAATGGCTTTGGCGATTTGCTCTTGGCTTCGGGTCAGGTCAAAGTTGATGAGCTAAAAATTGTTGATCGCGACTGGACGGCGATCGCTAGGGGAAGTAATCTCCGACTGCGGGAATTAAGCTCTAGTACTCCCGAGCAGTTTGCGGGGCTCATCGATAGCACCCTTGTCCTAAAAGGAACAACGGATAATATTACCCCGGCCGGAATTAGGGCTACCGGGGATGGTAACCTGACTCTGCCAGAGGGAACGTTTCAGGTCAGACAACTGGCGATCTCCGAGGGCAAATTTCAAGCTCGGGTAACTCCCCAGCAGGTAGATCTAAGCCTTTTTGCCGACCCCGATTCGGAGGACCTCGAGCTTAAGGGCAAGATGGGGGGCGAACTAACTGTAGCAGGCAAAGTTGATAATCTTAGCCCTACTGCAGTGACGGCGACGGGGAATCTCAGCTTTAGTCAGGGAATTGATTTATTAGAGCAGCCTCTGAGGGCGACTATTGCCTGGAACGGTAAACGACTCGATGTACTTCAGGCTAACGGTAGTGGTCTCGATGCCCAGGGTTATGTCGTCCTGGATGAGTCATTTTTTAGCGACATTGCCGACAAGCTGGCGGCGGTTGAATACTTTGAATTTAACGTGACCGAAGCTCGCTGGCTAGATATTAGAAAGTTGCGTCTTACCCTACCTAGCTGGGCGGAAAACCTCGAATATCGCGGACGAGGCGACTTTGCTGGTCAGATTCAGGGCATCCCCGCAGCGATGGCAATTAAGGGCAATTTAGGCCTAAAAAATTTCCAGGTAGAAGACCTAGACTTTGCGCCTTTTCTCACCGGCAATGTGGTGGTATCTCCCGAGCGAGGAGTTCAGCTAAGTCTCCAGGAAGTAATTACGGCACCCCTACTATCGGCTACAGAAGACTTTGGGGTTGAGTCCGGCCCCCTCGATAAAATCGAACTAGTTCTAGACCCTAATTTTTCCCCCTTGGCATTGACTATCGTGCAGGACTATTTTCAGGTAGAGGGAACGGGAGAACAAGAAATTCTCAGTCTCCGGGCGGCGAATATTCCTGTAGAACTGCTCAAAACTGTTGCCTTAAAGAGTAACGATCTGACTCTGCCAGAAAACTTTGCTCTCCAGCCTGTCGATGGTAGCCTGTCAGGTCAGTTTGTGTTTAACCTCGATACCCTCGCTACTTCCGGTAGAAACGTAGTGGTCAAAAATCCTGCCTTGGGCAGTATTCGTGGCGATCGCCTGGAGGGAGATTTCCAATATGTAGACAATTATTTTGCGATTCAAGACGTTGCCTTTAAGCAGAGAAACAGTATTTATAAACTCGAAGGAAGCTTGAGCCAAAAGCCTGATGACCTAGAGCTTGACGGTAAGGTTAGTATCGACGGAGGACAAATTCAAGACATTTTAGTCGCGCTACAAATTTTTGAGCTGACGGATTTTGCGCGTATTTTTAGCGATCGCAACTATGGTCAGGCGTTTGATTTATATCAGTCTGGAAATATGGTGGGAGAACAACCAATTTTCGATGCTGGCATCAAGGATGCACCGATTATCGACCAGCTACAGCTACTGGCAGAAATTCAGGCTATGCTGGCAACAGTGCAGGAACAAAGACAGACGGCGCTCGTACCAGAAATTAAAAACCTGCGGGGCACATTCGACGGCAAAATTGAACTGTTTGGCTCCCTCAAAGCCGGTATAACCTCAGAATTTGATTTTTTGGGGGAGCAATGGCGCTGGGGTAATTTGGTTGGGGAACAGATTATTGCTCGGGGTAGCTTACGCGACGGCATCCTCACCTTACTGCCGATTTCCGTTCGACTCCAAGATAGCCTGACTCCACAACCAAACCCAAATAACACTTCCCCAACCTTGTTATTTACCGGAACCTTTGGCGGCTCGACCCAATCAGGACAGTTCCGTCTGGTAGAAGTTCCCATGGAATTAATTCAGCAGCTTTTTTCTTTTCCCCCGGAATTGGCTTTGGATGGTCTGGTCAACGCCAGTGCTAGTATTGCGGGAACCAAAGTAAATCCGCAAGCTAGAGGGGAGATTAGCATTGATGATGCCTCCCTCAACGACACTTCGATTCAGTCCACTAAGGGCAGCTTCAACTACAAACAGTCGCGTTTAGAATTTTCCGCCAGCAGTATTATTGCCGACGATGCCGACCCTTTAATTCTTCGAGGTAGTGTTCCTTATCAGCTAGCTTTTGCCGAAGTTAAACCAGATAGCGATCGCCTTGAACTACAGCTAAACGTCAAGGATAGAGGATTAGAGCTATTGGATATCTTCTCCCGAGGAGAGCTAAAGTGGATCGATGGTTCCGGTCGCATTGCCCTAGATATTACGGGGATTCTCGACGACCCAAAAAAACTACCCCGTAAGTTATCTGCCCAGGGAACTGCCAATATTAAAAACGCCACGATCTTTGCTAAAAGTCTACCCAAAAATCCCATCGTCAATATAAATAGCCAGGTCTTTTTCGATCTAGATAATGTGCGAGTCAATCAATTTGAGGGAGATTTTGGAGGGGGAAAAATTACGGCGAAAGGGAGTGTTCCCTTCGGTGATACGATCGCGCTCAACCCTCTGACCATAGACTTTAACGATATTAAAGAGGTCAATTTACCCAAACTATATAACGGCGGCGTTAGGGGCAAGCTGCAAATTTTAGGCAAGGCTACCGAACCCAACATTACCGGAGATTTAACTCTGTTTGACGGCACCATTTTGTTAGCCGATGAAGATAGCAGAGAAGAACTCGACAGTTCCCCTAGCGCCACGCAAAATCAGAATCGCAATCGCGGTCTTACCGCCGTGACCCAGTATAAAAACCTCCAGCTTCGTCTGGGACAAGATATCCAAATCAGTCAGCCACCAATTTTTACCTTTGCGGCGACGGGAGACCTAAAAATCAACGGTACTTTTCTTCAGCCTAGTCCTGATGGCACAATTGTTCTCCAACGTGGTCAGGTAAATCTCTTTACCACCCAGCTAAACTTGTCTCGCGACTACCGCAATACAGCTCGTTTTTCCAGCAATAACGTTCTCGATCCGTTCTTAGATATTCTCCTGGTAGGTTCGGCAATTGAGGCGAGCGATCGCAGTATTCCTAGTGAAGTATCTCCCACCGAAATTCCCGATTCGGGTTTACGAACTCTAGAAACCATTCGTATCTCTGCCAAGGTTAAAGGACTAGCCAGTCAAATCACTAATCGGATCGAGCTTACCAGCAGCCCGCCCCGAAGTCAGGCGGAAATAGCCGCATTATTGGGCGGTGGTTTTGTTGAAGCTTTAGCTAATAGCAACGGTACTTCTGGGTTAGCAACCTTAGCAGGTTCGGCATTATTTGGTAGTCTCAACGGCGAATTTAATAATCTTTTTCCCATCGGCGAACTACGCTTATTTCCGACCCCAATTATTGATGAAAATCGCGACAATGAAGGAGATGGATTGGCAGGAGAAATCGCCTTTGACCTAATTAATAACCTTTCTTTTTCCGTCCTCAAAATATTCAACAATGATACTCCCGCCCAGTTTGGAGTTCGCTATCGTCTGGACAATAATTTTGTCATTCGCGGTTCGAGTGATTTCCGCGATGATGGCACAAGGGGATTAATCGAATACGAACACCGGTTTTGATTACTAGTTATTTGCACTAAGGTATTCCTTTCGGTCACGAAGCTACATGCGGCTAAAGCCTTTGTCCTTTAGTACTAGTTACTGTCTATTCTGTCTTGGCAATATTTGTTATTGATTTTTACTGCTATCCTGCATCGGATTTTTTGTTGGCGAGAAAGCAAGACGTTACCTCCTCCCGGTCGGGCGATCGACTTAGGTGGTTACAAAGTACATTTATGGGTAAAGGGTCATAAAGCAGCGGGCAAACCGACTATTATTCTCGACCACAGCTTGGGCGGAATTGAAGGTTATCTACTCATCGATCGCCTGGCAGAATTAACCCCGGTGTGTATTTACAATCGCCCTGGTTATGGTTGGAGTGAGGCGAGTCCCCAACCCCGCTGTAGTGCCCAGATCGTGCGGGAGCTAGACTTGATGCTGACCAAAGCCCAGATCGAACCGCCCTATATTTTAGTCGGAGATTCTTTTGGCAGTTATAACGTTCGTCTCTATGCCCACCAGTTTCCGGAAAAAGTTCGTGGTCTAATTTTAACCGACGGACTGCACGAAGCGGGAATGCTAAATTTACCTTGGACTGTAGTCATAGTGAAATATATATTTATTTCCGGCTTTATTATATCTATTGCTGGCTCTCTATCTGGCATTATTCGCAT
>JBCBIN010000235.1:0-6393 GCA_038524555.1 Cyanobacteria bacterium J06623_7
TCTGAGAACGGGCACACAAAAATAAAGAGACGCTAAACGTAGCATCTCCATTTAAAAACTCGATCACAAAGTGTTGCTATTTATTAAGTAAAACAGTGATGTGCGGACATCCTTAAACGCCACCTCGCTTGTCTCTACCCTGACGACGACGATCGCGCCATTGAACGACGGAAAGGTAGCCAATTCCCAGGCTGAGAATCACGAGGATGCCAATAGCCACAAGGAAGAGAGTGTTGAGTAATTGATTTGTATCCACAATTAGAATCCGTTACGACCCCAGACAACCATTGCGATCGACCAAGTGAATAATGCTAGGACTGTCACCCAGCCAAAAGTTAAAATATCCATGCTTTGTATTTTGTTTTGAAATATCTATTTTATTTGGCAACTATACACCCTATCATACTTCTTAAGTGGTAGTTTGTGGTGTGTAATTGTGCCTAGTTTAGTTACAGAAAGAATCGAGTCTGTCAAAGCGGGAATCGTTGGTGCCAGTTCGTTTGCTCTGGCCGAATCAGCTTTTTGGCTGGCAAAAATAGTCATTAATTTAGCGCTATTTAACGGTACGGTGACAGAAACAGCCGGTTTGCTGGAAGGAAATTGGGCGATCAAGCTAGCTATTGGTGCGGTGAGTGGCTTTTTGTTTGGCGTTACCTACCGCTATGTGATTCGTAGCGATCGCAATTCTCATTTGAATGATGGTGCGGTATTGGCATTTGGTTTAGTGAGGGGGTTGGCTCTAATCGAGCAGAATTTAAGTTTATCTGAGTTATTATCTTTAGGTGGTTTGGTCTTACAGAGCATTATCTGCTTTGCGATCGCTCGTTCAGCATTGGATTTGGCGATCGCCCACAAGAAGATTAAACCCTTTGTCTGAGTTACTCACGATTGATTATTAATGTCCCACAAGACAATCGAGGTCAAGCATTTAAGCAAGGTATACGGCTCGACAGTAGCGATCGAAGATATTCACTTTTCGGTTGATGCGGGAGAGGTTTTGGGCTTTTTGGGTCCGAATGGAGCAGGTAAAACCACCACCATGAGAATTTTGGCGGGATATCTTCCGGCGACGGCAGGAACGGCTAAAATTGCGGGCTATGATGTCCACCGGCAGTCGATGACAGTTCGACGTAATATCGGCTATTTACCGGAAACACCACCTTTATATCCAGATATGACGGTGCGGAGTTTTTTAGGATTTGTCGCCAAAATTAAAGGTATCAAAGCGAGAGAACGTCGCCGCCGGGTTTATAATGTCATGGCTCGCTGTCAGTTATTAGAGCGTCAGGACACTGTAATTCGCAAGTTATCTAAAGGGTATCGCCAACGAGTGGGAATCGCCCAGGCAATTGTCCACGAACCGCCGGTAATTATTCTCGACGAACCTACCGTGGGTCTAGATCCGCGCCAAATTATTGAGGTACGCAACTTAATTAAAAGTCTTGCGGGAGAGCATACCATCATTCTTTCTACTCACATTTTGCCCGAAGCAAGCATGATTTGCGATCGCGTCGCCATTATCAATCGGGGTAAAGTGGTCACTAGTAATACTCCTGCCAATCTTCAGGCACAGTTAGAAAGCAGTGCGGGGTATGAAGTAGAATTGGGCGGCAACATCGATGCTATCCTACCTTTAATCTCGGAGATAGAGGGAGTGGTGCAAGTAACTTTGGCTGAATCTCCTCCCAGTAAAGCTCCAGAACGCTATTTATTAAAAATTACCTGTGCCCAAAATAGCGAACCAGGTCGAGATATTGCGGCAGCCATCGTCGGGCAAGATTTGGCGCTATACGAAATGCGTCGTACCCGTCCCACTCTCGAAGATGTTTTTCTCGAATTAACTATGGAAGAAAAGTTTTTCAGTTAACAGTCAACAATAGTTTAACGCTCTAGTAATCAGTCCGAAAGGACAAAGGCTTTAGCCGCATGTAGCTACGTGACCGAAGGGAATACTTTAGTGCAAATAATCAGTAATCAGTAATCAGTAAGTGATATTTTCTAACGTTATCGCGATCACCCAAAGAGAATTGCAGGGATATTTTGCCTCTCCCCTGGCATATATCGCCGCTGCGATCTTCTGGTTTATTTCGGGGCTCTTTTTTGTTGAAATTCTTATTAGTGAGAGCGGCATTATTCAGCAAATAGCGATTAGCGAAACGGCAGGGATAGATATTGGCACTATTGACGTAGCGAAAGAGTTTTTAAGCTCTTTTTTGGCTATTTTAGGTTCTCTAACTATTTTAATTACCCCAATTCTATCTATGAGTCTTTATGCGGAGGAAAGAAAGCGCGGCACTCTAGAACTATTGGCAACCTCGCCGATAACTAACTGGGCAGTGGCTTTGGGTAAACTACTGGCAGTTACTTTGCTTTTCCTGTTTATGATTTTCCCTACCCTAATTTATGAGGCGATCGCTTTGGGGGGTGCAGAACCGCCGATGCCTTGGCAAGTGCCAATCTTGGGTCATGTAGGACTGGTGTTGCTGGCAACAAGTTTATTGTCTTTGGGGATGTTTGTTTCTTCCCTTACTAATAGTACAATTCTGGCAGCTATTCTTACCTTTGGTCTATTTCTCCTTTTATGGGTTGGGGAACTCATTGCCAACAATCTGGATGGCTGGCTGAGGACTGGCTTGTTGCATCTATCTCTAATTGAAAGCTATAACAATTTAGTTCGCGGCGTGGTTAGTCTGAGCGATTTGATTTTGTTTTTGAGCTATATTTTTCTGGGGCTTTTTCTTACCGCCCAATCAATTCATTCTCTACGTCTCAATCGTCAATAAGCGATCGCCGCAGAGGGAATTTATTTATATCGACATCTCAATTTAGCTACTCGATCCCATGACCAAAATAGTATTGTTGTTTTCTGGCGTTGCTCTCTTGGTAGGGGGAATTGTTGCCGCTACCATTACGGGAAGTTGGTCTACAGCACCATTGGTCTTATCTTGTCTAGGTATAGCCTGTTTGCTATTTCGTCTTTGGCTTTGGGGTCAAAAATATCGATTTTGGCAACGACGCTCGACAATAACTGGGGCTGGGGCGATCGCGAAAACGGCTCTAGTGCTGCTGGCAATTGGCATCATTAATGGAATCGGCATTGGATTCGACCGACGTTGGGACGTTACGGAAAACCAGGTCTATACTCTGGGAGAACAGTCTCAGACTATCGTCTCCAATTTAGAGCGACCTCTGGAAGTATTAGTTTTTGATCGCAATCAAAATCCTGAACTAGAACGACTCCTACAGAATTACCGTCGCTACAGCGATAAATTTCAGTTTAGATATATCAATCCCGAGCAGGAAATTGGTCTGGCACAACAGTTTGGCATCCAGTCTCTCGGTGAAATTCATCTTAGCTATGAAGGCAAACAGCAAAAGCTAGATTTGGGCAACGTTGCCGCCGGAGAAACCCTCACAGAAACTAGACTGACTAACGGTATCGAACGCATTCAGCGCGATCGCTCGATCAAGATTTATTTCCTCCAAGGACACGGCGAAGCCAGCTTAAATTTAGTGGAAGGTGGTTTGGCTCAGGCGGTTAATAATCTAAAGGCGCGAGGCTATGAGGTTAAAGAGTTAAATTTGGCTAGTACCGGTAAGATTCCCCCTGACGCGAGTTTGATTGCGATCGCTGGAGCTACCAGAAAACTACTTGCTGCCGAAGTGTCTAGCATCGAGCAATATTTAAACGAAGGAGGCAATTTACTTCTGCTGCTGACTCCTAATACCGAGATTGGCATTGAGGCTATTTTAAGTAACTGGGGTATTGAACTCGATAATCGTTTAGTCGTAGATGGTTCTAATGCCGGTAACGCCATGGGTTTTGGCCCTGCCGTGGCAATTATCAATCAATACGGACAACATCCTATTACCGAAAGCTTTCGTAACGGTATTTCCCTGTTTCCCGAAGCCAGACCCTTAAAAATTATCGCTAAACCCAATATTTCGGCGGTAGCGATCGCCCGCACCAATGTTCAAACCTGGGCTGAAAGCGATCTACGCCAAGAACAAATTACCTTCGACATCAATCAAGATTTATCTGGCCCCCTCAATTTAGCGATCGCCTACAATCGACAGCAGCCTAACCCCTCACGTCTGGTAACTTTTGGCAGTACCACTTTTGTAACTAATGGCTGGTTTGAACAGCAGCTCAACGGCGACTTACTACTTAATTCGATTAGCTGGCTAGTGGGAGAAGATAAAAACCCCCTGCAAATTCGTTCTAAGGAAATTGCCAATCGACGCATTAACCTCAGTACAGTGCAAACTAGCTTCATTAGCTGGCTAGCCCTAAGAATTATGCCTTTTCTCGCTTTGGTGGGAGGAGTGTATATCTGGCGGCGGCGAAAATAGAAATATTTCAAGCTGATGTTTTTCTGCCAACGATTGTTTTATAGATATTTAAGTTTTGCCAATCGTTTCCCAGGGGCATAATCGCTAGACTGAAGTTAGAAAAGACAATTCTTTAAGATCTACACACCAGGAAAAGATAATTGACTATTCTCAATTCAATAGCGACGATGGAGTTTCTGAACGATACTGTTGTCCTCTCGCGGCTGCAATTTGCCCTGACCGCCATTTTTCACATGCTGTGGCCTGTTTTAACTACGGGGATGGCAATCTACCTAATTGTGGTGGAAGGACTTTGGCTGAAAACTCGTAACCCAAATTACTACTATCATGCCCGCTTTTGGGCCAAGCTTTACGTACTCAACTTTGGTATTGGGGTGGCGTCTGGGTTGCCGATGGAGTTTGAATTTGGCACCAACTGGGCTCCTTTCTCTCAGGCTGTAGGGGACTTTTTTGGTAGCGTCCTCGGTTTTGAGGCATCGATGGCATTTGCCCTAGAAGCGGGATTTTTGGGGATTATGCTATTTGGCTGGGAGAGAGTGGCCCCCATAATGCATTATTTCTCCACAATTATGGTGGCAATTGGCGCTAACCTCTCAATTTTTTGGATTTTGAGCGCTAACTCCTGGCTACAGACTCCAGCAGGAGGAGAGTTTATTAACGGTAACTTTGTGGTCGCAGATTACTTTCAGGCAATCTTTAATCCGTTTATGCTCAACAGCGTTGTCCACATGTTTTTTGCCACGTTGGAAACCTCTCTGTTTGTGATTGGCGGCATCAGCGCCTGGTATTTATTAAATAAGCGTCACACCGAATTTTTTACTCTCTCATTCAGAATTGTGCTGGCGATCGCTATTGCCGTAACGCCTCTACAAATTTATATGGGACATCTAAGCGGCGAACAGGTTTATCATTACCAGCCGACAAAAATGGCGGCGATGGAAGCTCAGTGGGAAACAATTCCGGCGGGAGCATCCCCGGCTTGGAGCATGATTTCTCTCCCCAACGATAAGGCAGAAAGAAATGACTGGGAGATTACTATCCCTGGTCTGTTGAGCTATATTCTCGAAGTTAAACCGCAGCTATCAGAACCAGTATTGGGATTAAAAGAATTTGCTCCTGAAGATCGTCCCCATCAAATTGGACTGGTATATTACGCCTTCAGAATCATGATCGCGATCGGCTTTATCCTGGCAGGACTGATGGCACTGACTGTCCTCCAGTGGTTACGGGGCAAACTGACCGCAGAAAATATTACTCAGCAAATATGGCTCTTAAGACTCTGGCTATTTTCCATTCCCCTGGGCTACATTGCCGTGGAATCAGGTTGGATTGTTCGCTGTGTTGGTCGTCAACCCTGGACGGTATATGGGGAAATTCGGACGGTTGATGCAGCCTCCCAGCTACCTGCCAGTAATGTTTTAACTTCTCTTACGGCATTTGCGATCGTCTACAGCATTTTGTTTGTATTTGCCCTCTATTTTGCCAGTCGTATCATTCGTAAAGGACCCAATTTAAATTTACCCATTCCCGGTTGGGAAACATCCGGCGGTTTAGATACAGCATCTGCCGAACATCTGCCCAATAGCCGTCCTGCCGAAGCCCAACAGTAATCAGTCCAAAAGGACAAAGGCTTTAGCCGCATGTAGCTACGTGACCGAAGGGAATACTTTAGTGCAAATGACCAGTAAACAGTAAACAGTAATCATATTCATGGAAGCTTTAGATAATTTTCTCCCCCAGGTTTGGTTTGCAGTCTTAGCACTGTTTCTGTTTCTGTATGTGATGTTAGATGGCTTTGATTTGGGGGTAGGCATACTTTCGATTACGGCCTCTACGGAAGAACGACGGGGCTTGCTAATGACCAGCTTGGGCAATATTTGGGATGCCAATGAAACCTGGCTCGTATTGATGGGTGGAGCCTTGTTTGGCGCATTTCCTCTCGCCTACGGCACTATTCTTCAGGCTTTGTATATCCCAATTATGATTATGATTTTCGGTCTGATTTTTCGGGCGGTAGCTTTTGAATTTCGCGAACATGCC
>JBCBIN010000236.1:0-6362 GCA_038524555.1 Cyanobacteria bacterium J06623_7
GATTAATTTAGTTAATTAGTTGTCGAGGAGTCAATCGATTGCTGTCCGAGCAAAACCAACATAATTCCCCCCAGAATAACCAGTGCGGCAACAATTAAAGTTTGAGATATTGTTTCATCGGTAAAAATGACCCCCCCAACTGCGGCAATTATAGGTACGAGTAGCTGTACCACGGATGCCTGTAGAGAAGATAAGCGGCGAACTGCCATATACCAGACTGCGTAACCACATCCAGAAGCGATCGCGCCAGAGATTAGAGCCAGAATAATTCCTGATTGAGTCAGGTTCACATTCTGCAAGTTGATCATTAGCAAGACCGCAATTAGAGGCAAAGTGCCAAAAAAGTTAGCAGTAGAATCGCCAATCGGCTGTTGTGCTCCTCTTCCTCTGAGGGTATAGATTCCCCAGGCAATGCCCGCAATAGTCATCAGGATAAATCCTGTTGCTGATGGGGTAGTTAAATTAGGCTTAATTAAATAAACAAATCCCGAGAAGGCGATAACTGTGCCCATCCAGGCGAAAAAGTGCAGCTTATTACCAGCGATGAGACTAGCCGCAACCATAGTAATTTGTACCGTCCCAAACAGTAGTAAAGCTCCCGTCACCGTATCGAGAGAAATATAGGCATAGGAAAAAGCCAGGGCATATACAAACAGGGCGAGGGCAGAAATCCAGTTATGCTGGGTAATACGGGGGGGAGTCCGAGCGATCGCCGAGATTAAACACAGCACGATAATTCCCGACAGCAGCCGCACAATGGTAAAGCTAGCCGCATCAATACGAGCTTCTCCCAAAGCCAGTCTACAGAGGACAGAATTGCCGGCAAAAGCCGTTAGAGCCAAACAGGTTAGGACAATAGTTTTCACAGTGTTTGTCAAATTAAGCCGTTTTCACTTGAATGGACTACGTTTAGAATTAACTTTTTCGTAGCCATAAGCCATAAGCCATAAGCCATAAGCCATAAGCCATAAAGTCAGTCAAAGATAAAATCTAATTTTATAAATAGGAAACGTGAAAATATTTTTGACCACTTCTAGATTAATTTTGCGTCAGCTAAGTCTAGACGATCTGGATAATTTAGTCAGCTTAGATAGCGATCCAGAAGTTATGCGGTACATCAATGGCGGTATTGCTAGCACGAGGGAAGCGATCGCCAAAGATTTTTTACCCTATGCTATGAGCTACTATCAACAGAATCAAAACTTAGGGTTTTGGGCGATAATCGAGCGGCATAATCATAATTTTATGGGCTGGATTTTTTTGCGACCTGAAGTTGATTTTAAACTACTGCAACAGTTAAATCTTGCCGACGCCGATGCCGTAGAGTTGGGTTATAGATCGCATCAAGCTAACTGGAGTCAAGGCTATATGACAGAAGCAGCTCTAGCACTAATCGGAAAAACCGCGATCGCCTCACAAGTCTCCAAAATCAATGCCTGGGCACTAATTGAAAATAGAGCCTCCACGAGAGTAATGGAGAAAGTCGGTATGAAACTACAGCAAGAATATCTAATTAAGCCAGAGATAATCACCGACAAGCAGCTTTTAAGCAATTCCCTAGTTAAAAATTTACTCGGTCGCACCCTAGTCAAATATCAACGCAACACAACAGCTTGAACTCTCAACCCGTTAACCGTTATCCAATCAAGATCGATGCTGCTAAATAAAATACCCGGACGTGTTTATCTGCTAATTGCCGTAGCGATCGCGGCAGCTTCTGGTCCCATTACCCGCAAAATAACAGAATTGGGGGCGGAGAACTTAATTAACGGCAGAAACCCCATTTCTTTTTGCAACGTCTTGTTTGTGGGCAATCTGTGTGCGCTCATAGCCTTAATTGCTATCTACGGTAGAGCCTGGAGTCCAGCGGCGTTAAGTCGGCTCAAGTTTCTCGATTGGCTGAGTTTAATTAGCGTTGCGGCATTATCTGGAGCCTTAGCCCCGGCTATGTTCTTTTTTGCCCTAGAGCGAACTGCGGTCAATAATGTAGTGCTTATTGGCAGAATCGAGCCACCAATTACCCTGGCTTTATCTGTTTTGATTTTGCGATCGCGTGTCAACAGACAAATTGTGTTGGGTGCGGCATTGGCTTTTGTCGGCGTCGTCTTAACTATTGTGCTGCAACCTCAGACTGATGGAGTAACTATGGGCAGCTTAACTATTGGACAGGGAGAATTAATGACGGCGGTAGGAGCAATTTCTGTAGCGATCGCCAATATTATCAGTAAAATTAAGCTAGACAGCATTCCTTTAGGTATCTTCACCATCTTTCGGACGGCGGTAGGGACGATTATTTTCTTTTCTCTCACCATGAAAATATACGGTGTGGCACATTTCCAAGATGCTTTTGCCCCAATAGTTTGGCAATGGATGTTAGTCTACGGTGCTGTAATTGTAGTTGGAGGACAGATAGCTTGGCTTCGAGGATTAAAAGCTACTCAAGCAGCAGATGTTTCCTTGGCTAACTCCTTTAGTCCGATTGCAGGAATTTCATTTGCTTGGCTAATTTTGGGCGAGATACCTACCATCCCCCAATATATAGGCGGTAGCGTTATTATTGTCGGCATCATTCTAAGCCAGCTTGGTACGGCAAAGCAGAATAATTCTCTGGCAGAAATTGAACAGCAGCGGGACGGTTTTAAAGGATTTTGAACAGTCAATGTTTAAACTAATTTTGCTGTGGGGATAATTAGTAAAATAGCTAAGAGAGCAAGCTTGAGTAAGAGAGGGGCAAAGATAAGACTGAGAACAATACAGAGACAGGCAACTAAACCAGCAAAAACAGCTTCAATTTCTTCGGCTACGGTCATTTTTATATATCCGGCAATGCTAGCGATAGTTAAAGTAATTAATAAACTCATTTATTTTCTCCACTCCATAATTTAGCGTCGAAATTAGAATATGTATCGCTTAGTTTGATTTATGCATGGCGATCGCAAATTTCCCCCTAACTTAGAACTCTCAATGAAAGAAAAATGGCAAATTTTAGCAACAGATTCCCCTCCGGCTGAATTTAAGACGGGAGTGCAGCAGATTACCGGGAAAGATAGTAAATATGCCGCCCAACTCTTATGGCAGCGAGGAATTAGAGATTTAGATTTGCTGCCGGGATTTTTAAATCCAGCCTTGTATCAGCCAACCCCCGCTAGTGCTTTTGGCGAGGAAATGGTGTGGGCAATCGCTCGATTAAAACAAGCCCGAGATCGTACTGAAAAAGTAACGATTTGGGGTGACTTTGATGCGGATGGCATAACTTCTACCAGCGTACTTTGGGATGGTTTAGGGCAGTTCTTTGCTCAGCATCTACAGCTCGATTACTATATTCCCAATCGCATGACGGAGTCCCATGGCTTGAATTGTCCTGGGATAGCTAAACTGGCGGCAGCGGGAACAAAATTAGTTGTCACCTGCGATACTGGCAGTACTAACCTCGAAGAAATTGCCTACGCTACGGAATTAGGCATCGATATCATTGTCACCGATCATCACACTCTGCCCGAAGAGCGACCGGAAGTTATGGCGATTATCAATCCGCGCTATTTCGCTTCCGAACATCCTTTATATAACCTTTCCGGAGTGGCGGTAGCCTATAAGCTGGTGGAGGGACTATATGCTGCCCTACCTGATATTCCCCAGCAGCCGATCGAGAATTTGCTAGATTTAGTGGCGATTGGCTTAATTGCCGATTTAGTAGAGTTAAAGGGAGACTGTCGCTATCTGGCACAGGTGGGTATTCAACAGCTACGCCGACAGGTTAATCCTAGTACCATGACCCGTCCGGGGGTAGCTAAATTACTAGAATTTTGTAAACGTAATGGCGATCGCCCGACGGATATTTCTTTTGGTTTAGGGCCGAGAATCAATGCCGTGAGTCGGATTCATGGGGACGCTAGTTTTTGTGTCGAGCTATTAACCAGTCAAGATCGCGATCGCTGTAGTCATTTAGCAGAAGAAGCTGAGTTAGCCAACACTCGGCGTAAATCTCTTCAGAAAGGTACTATCGCTAAAGTAAAGAAAAAGCTGGAACAGCTAGATTTATCAACCACATCAGTTATCGTCCTTGAAGATCCTCAATGGCAGGGTGGGGTATTGGGTTTAGCAGCAGGGCAAATTGCCCAAGAATACGGTCGTCCCACGGTTTTATTGAGTAGCGATAGTGGCAAAAATCAGACGGAAATAATGGCGCGGGGTTCTGCGAGATCGGTTAACGGCATCGATTTATATCAGCTAGTAAAATCCCAGTCCGATCTACTCCATCGTTTTGGTGGACATCCTTTTGCGGCGGGTCTTAGTTTACCTTTAGCCAATCTCGAACTTTTGCGCGAAGGCATGAATCAACAGCTACGACAAAAAACTAATCTTGCCGATTTAAGACCCCAAATTGATGTCGATTTAGTCGTCACCGTCGCCGACTTAGGTCAAGATTTATTTGAGGAATTACGACAGTTAGAACCTTATGGCATGGGGAATCCGATTCCCAAGCTGTTAATTAAAAACTGCTGGTTTAAAAATGCCTGGAATAAGAATATCGAGGACAAACGGGGACAGAAGATTCAATATATTAAAACCACCTTTTATATTTGGGATGACTCGGTGAACCAAGGCTTTCCCGGTTTATGGTGGGGACACTACAAAGATGAAATTCCCGTTACTGGCAAATGTGATGCGATCGCCGAACTAGACTTTAATACCTACAGCAAACGTTATGAAATTCGCCTTATTTCTCTAGCTTTAGCCTCAGAAGTTGCCGCCAATGCCGATGCCGCTACAGCGAGGTTAATTGATCGCCGGACTAATCCCGAAGCCCTGGATAATTTGCCGATTCCTCAAGAAAATGCCAGTATTCTCCAGCAGTGTCCACATAATTGGGGCGAGATGAGACAAGAATATCGTCAGGCGGTACAAAGCGATCGCACTTTAGTTTTAGCCTATACCGCCGCAGAACTAGAGTCTGCTCAACAAATATGGCAGCAGCTAATTGGCATTGCTAAATACCTCAGCCGGACACAAAAATCCGTTAGCCAATCCCAGATTCAGACCAAACTGCAGATCGGCGATCGCGCTTTCGAGCTAGGGCTACAAACATTGTCCGCAGCCGGATTTAAACATCGACTAGAACAAGATCGCTATCAGTTTGAGTTAGTCAAAGCTAATTCCAGTCCCGATTTAACCGCACAAATTAAATCTTTGGCGATCGCGATTCGCGAAGAAAAATTCCAACAACAGTACTTCTACCAAGTCCCCCTCCCCGTTCTCAACCAACAACTCACCCAACTATAAATTTACCTCTGACCTCTGACCTCTGACCTCAAAGCCAATCAATTATCACTCAACCGATAAACTTCTTCGGCAACTCTTTTCAAGCGCCTTAATTGAGCTTGCATATCTTTTTTAGTCAAACCGGCGGCAAAATTATTAAACCCCCAACTCACAACCGGATTAGGAATCTCAAATTCAAAACGATTGAGCAAGAAAGTGCCGTATTTAGTTGGTTGGCATTCCCAGCGATCGCGACCTTTAAAAAAACCATCAAACTCCCAAACAATCAGTCCTGGTTCTCGTTGAGCGACGACACTTCTTAAACTAGGCTGCAAGAGAGGAATCTTAATCGTAAAACGGCTGAGACTACCCACCTGAGTATTCCAAGTGCCAATTGGCCGACACTCGAGCATAGGATTAAGCCAGCGATGCATCAACTTTAAATCCGTAAAACACTCTTCTGTTATTACCGAACTAGCTTCGATGCGAATTGAATGTTCAAAAACTTGAGGCGACATAAACAAATTTAATTAAACACTTTTAGATCTGCGGAGCGAAAATTAGAACTACAAAGTTCGAAACATTTATCTCGATAAAGTTAGTCTTTTCTTAATCTAAACGACTAAAAAGAAAGAAAACATTAAGGAAAGTATACGCATATTGGCGTAAAAAAAGCTAAGAACCTTAACTTTTGAAGCATTCTCTAATTAATTTGGCATAATTATCGCAGAAAAATATATTTGCTTGTGAGCAACAAGACATCTGTATTATTTCCCGCTAACATTTATGCGGAAATGACTAGATGAATTAAGACTAAAAAAACATGACACAAATAATTAGTAGTATTTCGTCACTAGATCCTCTGCTACTGGCGCAGGCAAACCCCCTAGACCAAATTTTAGCTCCTTTGGGGGTTAATCTTGGTCAATCTTTGATTGGGTTGCTCAAGGCAGTGGCGATCTTTATTGTTGGTTGGATCATTGCCAGCATCATTAAAGGCGTTGTCAAAAAGATCCTCAACAGCACCGATATTGATAATAAGATCGCGGCGGCTATCACTGGACAAAGAGGCGGCGAATCGATTCCCATTGAAAACTGGATTG
>JBCBIN010000237.1:0-6354 GCA_038524555.1 Cyanobacteria bacterium J06623_7
CCCCCTGCCAACATAAAGCTCTCATTGCCGGTAAATCGCGATCGCTAAAGGCAGTATAGAAAGCTTGATTAGTGGCAGGGGGCGAGCAGTATTTGTGTTCATCCCGGTAGCCAGCCTTTAGTCGGATGGTCGGAGATCGAGCAGTCTTGGTCGGCTATTTTTCGCCATACCGACTCCTTACAAATCGATTTAGAAGTGGTTCGGATCGAAGTTGATCGCGCTTTAGCCTATGTTGTCGTTCGAGAACTAGTCTTACAGGCCAATCAGGGTGAAAAATTTAAGGCGCAATCTTTAGCTACGAATATCTTTCAGAAGATGGCGCAAAAATGGTACCTTGTCAGTCACCACGGCAGTCCAATAATGCGCTAAGACCACTACATTGATTATTAATCACTAATTACTAATCAATTGGCATAAATCAAATTGCCTCATAACCAGATCAATCCTTGACTGAATACAGCAAAATTTACCGCTCGGGTCAGCAGTTAGTGAAGTTAGCAATTCCGCTAGCGATCGCTCAATTAGCTCAGGCTCTGACTGGCTTAGTCGATACTTTAATGATGGGGCGTTTGGGAACATCGATTCTCGCCGCCGGGGGACTAGCCTCGATTACTTTTATGACCTTAATTAGCGTCGTGGGGGCAATAGTTATGGCAGTGACTCCTTTAATTGCGGAGGCTGACGGTGCGGGCAACCGACAGCAGGTGGCGAGAATTACCGGTCAAGGGTTTTGGCTAGTAGGGATAAGTTTTATGCCCCTGGCACTTTTGGTCGCTAACCTAGACCGCTGGCTCATTATCTTTGGACAGAATGCTACCACAGTAATTATTGCCGATACTTATCTAGACATTATGGTTTGGGGTTGTTTTCCCGCCCTGGGCTTTATGTTGCTGCGGGGAGTGACCTCTGGCTTGTCTCATCCGCGCCCCATTATGTCGATTGTCTTTGGGGGTACACTGTTTAATATTGTCGCTAACTACATTTTGGCTTTTGGTCGGCTGGGCTTCCCGCAACTGGGTATCGCCGGCTTGGCGATCGCTAGCGTGCTTTCTTGGTGGGGCATGTTTGGGGCTTTGTTACTCTATTTGCTGCGTCATCCCCAGTTTAGAGACTATGGTATATTCACCAAAATCCAGATATTTGTGCCCAAAACTTTTAACAAGCTGCTCGAACTCGGCGTACCGATGGGTCTTTTTATTGCTTTAGAATCGGGTCTATTTGCGGTCGTGTCTTATCTCATGGGCGCACTTGACACAGATACTCTAGCCGCTCACCAAATTGTTTTACAGACCGTGGTAATTATCTTTATGGTTCCCTTGGGAATTTCTTATGCCACCACAATCGAAGTCGGACAGGCATGGGGCAAACAGAATATAGCCCGAATCCGTCAGGCAGCCTACCTTAGCATTGTGATCGGTTTATTGTTTAATTTGGCACTGGCGATCGCTATCTGTATTTTTCCCCGCTCGGTTATTGGACTCTATCTCGATCTCAACGAACCAGATAATTTAGCCGTGATTAATTTAGCCATACCTATGCTCAGAATCGGCGCGATCGCCCTAATTTTAGACGGTATGCAAAAGATAGTTTATGGTGCGCTCCAGGGACTCCAAGATAGTAAGGCCCCAGTATTTTTAAGCATTCCTGCTTTTTGGCTCGTTGGCTTGACTTTAGGTTATGTCTTGGGATTTAACTATGGTCTGGGGGGTGTGGGTCTATGGCTGGGTCAGTCTATTGGCTTGGCGATCGCTTCTGTGCTGTTTTTAATTCGCTGGCTTTACTTAGTTTCTAGACTGTCAGACAGTTCTTCCCATTCATAAACTCTGAGCTGATTAGGCTCTTTTGCTCTGCTTGAGCCCCTGTAATAAATCTCTTAGATCGGGATAAAAAGAGGGTTTATCCGATTGCTCTAAAGCTGGACTGGTAAAAGCTCGTTTGATTTTCTTTCCTAGTACCGTCCAGGATTTTCGACATAGATCTGTAGCCAAATCGGGACGTTCGACCACTTGAGCCAGAGCTAAATCCATCTTTCTCTCCCTGATACTCAGCAGCAGCTCGTAAAAAGCCAGCCTCTTCTGGAAGATCCGTAGGTTTTCTAATAACGTCTCGAGCAAAACAGATTTTTTTAACCCTTGGGCTTCGCGATTAATAAAGTTTTGAGTTATGGCACAAGATTCCGCCAGATATTCGGTGGGTTTTCGGGTAGAAAGAGACACCTCTCTGGTTCGATAGTAATAGTAAGCCTGTTCTAATAAATAGAATTTTGCCTGTCTTCTCAAACACTCTAAATAGAGAGTAAAATCTTCGCCAACTTTCAAGTCTTCGTCATACCGAATTTGATTGGTTAGCAGAAAATCTCGTCTCATGAGTGGTTTAGTATAGCCTAGACTCCAGCTTTGTTTGGCATTAATTGCCGCGAGGCGATCGCTAGTCGCAAAATCGACGGCATCAATTAAAGCTATCGACGGTAAATTTATCTGAGAACATTCAGCGCGCAATGTACTCCAATGCTCTCTCTTACCTTCATCGATTAGATATAAATCGTCAGCGATGAGATCGGCATTTTTAGCTTCCCCCATAGCAACTAGTTTTTCTAGTCGGTCGGTTGCATACCAATCATCCGAATCGAGCAGGGCAACCCACTTGCCTCGTGCCTCCTGGATACCGAGGTTCCGTCCATAGCTTACGCCACGATTCTGCTCGTTGATAATAATTCTTAGTCTTGGGTCACGAAAACTGTGGGCAATCCTGACTGTAGAGTCAGCAGAAGCATCATCAATTAAGATGACCTCAAAATTACTGTAGGTTTGAGCAAAGACCGATTGCAATGCCTGGGTAATATATGCTCCGCTGTTGTAGGTAGGAATAATAACAGATACTTCGGGTTTCATAGAGCTAAATTTTTCTGAGATTATTTCTCTAGATAGGACAGGGCTAATCGAATTATGCACAATTCAATAACTCGTACCTGACAGCCGTTTTCCGTTCCATGGATTACGTTGTGGGGGAATAAACTCTAAGCTCTAGGTTCTAGGATTTTTCCGCCAAACCGGCAAAATGGCATCATGATTGGGCTTTGGGCTAGCTATCATTACTCGCAGTAACTTTGAGCGAAGCTAGTTTTAGCTGTCAGAAAGAGAGCATCAAGCCACTATCGATCGAGTTATCTGAATCAGAGTGCCGATTTATCAGTGCTGGTGCTAAGACTAACTTTCCCATCAACAGACCGATTTCTAGTATTTTAAACGGTTATTTAAATATTTTGTGCTAATTATAGCTTGAGTTTTGCCAGCCATTGTACTCAGCCCAACAGAAGTTGCTGTCGAGATAAAAATATTGGCACCTGAGTTGTTATAAAGCCTGTCTGATTTCGATTGCTTCCAAGTTGCCGTCTTTAGCCTGTTTGCGTAAAGCATGTTTGATAATCCATCTTCTAGCTGGAGAAGCATCCTGAAGCCAATCTCGAACAATATTCATCCCCAAGTCGTAGTTATCTTTGAGCATATCGTTGAGGTGATTGCCAACCGATCTCTGTACATAGCGGATCGGATCGTCCTTAAGATTTTCTAAAATCGGCAGTACGGGATGGGGATCTGCAATCAAAAAAGTTAATTTAGTCGCCCAAGGTAGACGAGTTCGCGCCCCTTCGCTAGCCAAACGCCGCAGATGGAAATTATCTGCCAAAGACCACTGCTGCATTATATCTAAAGTCTTTTTGGGTTCTGCCTTCAGATAGGGACGAATGGCAAACTCTCCCGTACTGCGTTTGGTAACTTCCGAGATCGCCTTAATCGACTCGGCATAGTGTTCCAGTCCGTATTCTTCGATAAAAGTGGCAATCGGCAACGTCCAATAATATTCACTCATCATGCCCGTTTCCTGGGAATTTTCTGCTCCCAAAATCGCTACCAAGATTGCTATAGCTTGGGGATAATCGTCGGGTAAATACTCAAGAAAGCGATCGCTAAAATAACTCAGTCTGGCCTTAAGCTCTAGTTGCTCGACACCACCCTCAATATCAGTAATAAATCCCTGGCGATTAAATTCTGGGTAAACTGTGGCTATTTTAAGCGCGAGTAATTGTGCCAAATCGTGATCGAACCATTCCTTGTGCTTTTTCTGTGCCACTTGTTATTTCACCCCCGATTCCAGATAGTGACGCCGCCTGGCTTGTCGATCAGAGTAATCCCCTGCGCCTGCAGTTCATCTCTGATGCGATCGCTTGCTGCATAATCTTTATTTTGCTTCGCCTCCAGACGTTGCTGTACCAGAGCATCAATATCTCCATCGCTCAAGCCATTATCACTAGCTTCTGACTCTAGCTGGGCGGAAAAGCCTAGTACCGTTGCCAGATGAACCAGGGTAAGCCACTGAGATTCTAATTCAGTGACAGAAGTTTGGCTTGCTTCGGCGTGAATAATTAAATTACTTTCCTTCTCTAAATTTTTGGCAATTTCAAATAGGACTGCCAAACCACCGGCAAAGTTAAAGTCATCATCGACGGCATCTTTAAATTTAGCAATTACCTCTTCATCTAGATTGCCCGAGTCGGCATTAAAGCCCAGTTTTTCGCCATAGCGATCGCCAAATAACAATCCCTCTTTCAAAGTTGACCAGGCGTTTGTCGCTCCAGTTAGAGCCTTGTCATTAAAGTCTACGGGCTTACGATATTGTGCCTGTAGAATAAACAGCCTCACCGCCATCGGCTCATATTTATCTAGCAGTTCGCGAATAGTCGTAAAGTTGCCCAAAGACTTAGACATCTTTTTACCATCAACAATAATCATGCCGTTATGTAGCCAGTAATTAGCCAAAGGTTGACCCGTTACCGCTTCTGATTGAGCAATTTCGTTTTCATGATGGGGAAACGTCAGATCGCCACCGCCGACGTGAATATCAATCGTTTCTCCTAATATTTCGCGCACCATCGCCGAACATTCAATATGCCAACCAGGACGACCATGACCCCAAGGAGACTCCCAAGCAGGTTCACCCTCTTTTGCAGCTTTCCAGAGGGCAAAATCAAAGGGATACTGTTTCTTACTATCTTCTTCCCCCTCCACTCTACCGCTAGCACCCGCCTGCATATCTTCTAGCTTACGTCCCGATAACTTGCCATATTCGGAAAATTTCTGCACGGAATAATAAACATCACCCTCAGCGGGATAGGCAAAACCTTTTTGTTCGAGTTCCACAACCAGGCGTTTGATACCGTCTAAAGTATGAGTAGCACGAGGATAAGCATCAGCCTTACCCACACCTAAACTTTCCATATCTTCAAAGTAAGCTTCGATATACTTCTCTGATACCGCTTCCATAGAAGTCCCTTCTTGACTGGCGCGTTTGAGAATTTTATCGTCAATATCGGTAAAGTTCTGAATGTATTTAACCTCGTAACCACTCCATTGCAAATAAAGACGCACCACATCCCATACTAGACAAGTTCTCGCATGACCTAAATGGCAGTAATCATAGACCGTAATGCCACAGCAATACATCCGCACCTTATGCTCTTCAATGGTCTGAAACGCTGATTTACTACGGGTGAGGGTATTGTATAGGGATAGGGTCATGACTATGGTTTACTAGAGAATCTTATTGCAGACTCGCAAAAATTCAAGTCAAAAGTCAAGCTTTATAAGTTAAAGTAAATTCGGTTCAACAAGATTAGTCTACTAGGGTAGCTATTAGTTGCTAGCTGTTAGCACGGAGGCAAAGCCTTCCAATCGTAGACGATCTGCACGTTCATGCTGCGCCGTTGGCTTTTAGAAGTTTTTCTAACCCTTTAAATATAAAAGCTAGCTTGAGAAAACAGTTTTTAGGTTGCCTGTATGATAAGACCTACAGCTTATCCCGAACTAGCGCTAAATTAAAGGTTGATCGAGATAAAAAAACTAAAATACAAGTTAACTGAGAATCGTTTTTTTGATAAATTCGTGTATTTCTATTGCGAGCTGTTGTTTTTCTCGTTTTGCTAGCCAGCGTCCAAATTTATATTCTTTGATGCCTGCATAAATTATGCAGTATTCTCTAATAATCGCTTTTTTACTGCTACCGTTTTGTTGTACTTCCTTTATTTCTTTTTTGACAGTTATGGCATCAATATGTTTTGTAGATTCATAAGATTTTTGTTTAATTCCTAAAATACTGTGTTCGAGATAAAAATCCTGTTTATTTACTAGTATTTTAGTTTTAACCAGCAAAGCATTGAGAAAATCATTACCAAAATACAAAAAGATTACTATTGAAATGCAGGAGTGAATAATAATTATAAATTCTTTAGGTAATATAATCTCTTCATTCACAAATACTATAAATAGAGAAAAATTCATTAGCAATACGATACCAAATGTG
>JBCBIN010000238.1:0-6346 GCA_038524555.1 Cyanobacteria bacterium J06623_7
CTAATCAGCGACAGGAGAAGTTTAGCCCTCGATATCCTACACCTGACTGGCATTTCCAACCCAACATGCGCCAACTTAAATTCACATTGGGTTGGCAACTTCCCAATAAAAACAATAGAACTATAAAAATACCAACTGTGGTTAATAAGCCCTTATTCATGGTTAAAAATATTCCAGATAAAAGTTAGATATAACAATTACAAGTTACGTTGATCGACTGTAATTTATGCTTAGACTATAACCTGCTTCAAGCTGACTTGAGGTAGTTGAGACTAGCTATGAATAACAATATATTCTTGTAATGCTTCAAAAGTAACAGGTGGGCTATTTTAAAGCTCGTCAGAGATTGTGTTGATGTTCGGCATTTAATTGTGATCGCTTTAAATCTGATATTCAATATAGACCCTTTATTTTTCGGCTCGGCAAACAAAATAATCAACTTCGCTACAATCTAGCTTGGGGTCAAAAGCATGACTGAAGCAGAACAATATGGGCTGGAAACAAAAAATTATCGGTTTGGCGATCGCCTTTACATTAGGTTTGACAGTTGCGAATTTAGCTACCGACTCTTGGTTAAGTTGGCAAGTCGGCACGATTAAGAGCGACCTATGGGCGTTTAGCCAAAGATTTGAGCCAGATTTTACTTCGTCGAAAACTGCGGCTTCAGATAGCGAGATGCTTACAGCGGGTATATTTCCGCCGCCGACAGAGACATCAACAGAGACGGATGATATTTTCGCTCGCAGTAATTTTTTTCCTTTAGGCTGGTACGACAGCGTTGATAATTTGGCGACTCCCGCTCGGATTGCCAATGAAGGAATTGATTTTATTGTTCCCTATACGGGCAAAAGCGATGTGAAGGCAGTCAGAGCCTATCTCGATCGCGCAGCAGCAGCGGGAATGAAGGTGATGGTGGAAATTCCCCGTCTGGAGGTTAGAAGGGATCATCGCTGGTTAATTGCCCAGTTTGTGCGAGCTTTAAAAAATCATCCTGCGGTTTATGGTTGGTATCTTTTTGACGAACCGGAATTTATGCAGATTTCGCCTCGGCTACTAAAGCGGGTTTATGGAGCGATTAAAGCGGAAGACCCCCAACATACCGTCGCGATTTGCTTTGGGAAGTTAAAGAATGTACGAGAATATTTACCGGCTTTAGATACGGCAATGTACTTTAGATATCCCTGTTACGCCGACTCAGCTAATTGCGGCTTTGCCGATGGTTCATTTAGAGAGTTTATTACGGAGGCGGCGGCGGTTAGCCAGGAAGAGGATAACTTTTGGCTGGTGTTACAGGGTTATGGCGAAGATAAGTACGGCAAGCCCAGACATAATCGGCAATTGCCTAGTCGGTTGCAAGAACGATACATGATTTATACCGCAGTTTTAGGTCGAGTTAATGGCTTGCTGTTTTGGACGCACTATTTATCGCAACCGCAGTGGATTGAAGGGGTATTAACGCCTTTATTGGCAGAGCTAAAAGGTTATTTACCAGCAATTATGAACTATTACAGCGCCGTACCCCAGGCGGTAGCTAGCGAGGCTCAAATTCAAACGGAGGTATTTCGTCATCCGCAAACTGGTGCCCTCTTATTGGTTGCCATTAATCATAGCGATCGCGATCTAACACCGCAGATTCAGCTTCAGCCGCGAATTGGTGTAAATTCGGCACGGGTCATGACGGAAGATCGAGA
This sequence comes from Cyanobacteria bacterium J06623_7, assembly GCA_038524555.1. GTDB lineage: Bacteria > Cyanobacteriota > Cyanobacteriia > Cyanobacteriales > Xenococcaceae > Waterburya. The sequence goes on from JBCBIN010000238.1 coordinate 1,692, forward strand.
GCTCACCCTAGAAGCAGCAGGACTAACGGATCGGTTTGCACCCTTCACCGTACACATATATCAGCTAGAAGCTCGAAATTAGGCAGGATATAGCGTTTCTTGAATCAGCGAGGTGTATCTGTGTTGTGTTTGGTCAAAGGGAAAATAATATACCGAAGAAGATATTCCTGATTTTTTTAGTTTTCTACTGTTCGTTTATTTAGCTGATAGCTGATAGCTGCGGACAGATTACTTTTAAAATTCATACTTCAAATCAGAACGACCATTAAAGCGCAGCAATTTTTTCTGAGACATAATGCATGCTCACCAGAAAAGAGAAGATGGCGAATATACCCTGTTCCCTAGCTCGCTGTCGATCGGGACGCGCCATAAAGTAATCTAAATGGGGACTATCATCACAAATAGCGATTAGTTCGGCATTTTGCAGCAGCTTGGTGCGGATATTCGGACCTTTCTGGGGCTGTTGGGCTTTTTGCTCTAGCCAGGCGTATTTAGTCGATCGCGAGGGCGAAATATTCTTGCCATTCATGGGATATTCTGCCAGTTGGGGACAACTATCGAGGAGGATTTGCTGATGAAACCCACAGTTGAGCTTATATTTCTTGGCTAGTCTGGCTCCTGCCCGCACCATTCTCGGGTCTAAGAAAGGGGAGCTGGTTAAATTGATAAGGTTATAGAGAGCTAAACCTTTACCCGTATAGTTTCTCACCCGATTAAAGGTATGGAAATAATCAACCTGATTGGAAAAATTGGGCACTTTTTTGGCTAGCTGATAACAGCGATCGCTGATGCTGCCGCTAGACTGTTGAAAACAGTTGAACTTGTTTAAGGGAAATCCTTGATAGGGACGCTTTTTATAGAGAAGGTAGGCGTTAAAAAACTGCTTGAGCAGGGGGGTCGGGAGTAAATCGGCGAGGCGATAAAAGATTTCTCGATTGGAGTAGTTGGCTTTAAAGAAACCGCCATTGGTTCCAGCTAGATGAATGGCGTTACTGGGAAAACCTACCTGCCGAAAAAATAGATAGGGACCCCAGGCTGCGCTTAGGGGAATTTCGCCACTAGTAGCGGTAATAATTTGGTCGGCATGGCGCACAAAATCAGTCTCGGTCAATTCTAGGGTGCGGTGTTCTAACCCAAAGTCTTTAGCAATTTCGGTGGCGGTCAGCACGTCAATCGAATCGGGGCTACCCTCTGTACCAACGGGTGGCTTAATCCCACGTTCGAGAAAGCTGGCTAAAAAAACGCGACTGTCATAGCCGGCGCTCAATGAAAGACAGACTTCTCGGTTATCGTAATACTCATCAAAGACATCGTTATATATTTGGAGGGTATCGCGATCGCTGTAGGCGACTGCGGGATTAAAAATATCGGTGGGAAAGGAGTCGGTAACGGTGGTTAACTTTCCCTCACAACAGTAGTAAATGGTGGCGGGGGCGGCTCGTTCGATGTCTTGGTGTAGGGAGTCACGATCTAAACAAAAACCGAGGGCGAGAATTGCTCTGAGGGCGTCTTGGTTCCACTGCCAGTCGATCTGGGCTTTGCTGGCAACCTCAAAGATATTTTGACCATGAATAAAGCGATCGCGCTGATGGTAGATATAGTAAGGCAACACGCATACGGCAGAAACAATAACCGCAACATAAGATTGCTGGGCGCTGGTTTGACCCTCAACGACCAGGATAAAATCTCCCGGTAGCTCGGACGGTATGCTTCCGGCAGCTATTTTTTGGGCTAAATCTCCGGCATCGAGGGGAGAATAACCAAATATTTCTGTGCTTTCTATCTTGCCAAAATCTATCTCGCTCATGGGTGATTTTTAATTTAGCGCTTAAATAACGTTGGTTTATTAGTTTTTGGGGCAGCTGTTAGCTATTTTTACTTCTACTGTCTTTTGATATCTTGGCTAATAGTCGACCGTAAATTTCATACATCAGAGCGACGTTATCCGACCAGACATAACGGTCTAAAACCAACTGGCGTCCGGCTTGACCTAAGCGATCTCGTTCGGCAGCACTAGCAATTAATTTGGTGATCGCGGTAGCGGTAGCGGTAACATCTTCTTTGGGAGCAATATATCCTGTCACCCCATCTTCAACGACTTCGGGTAATCCCCCGGCATCGGAAACCACCACGGGTAAACCACAGGCGGAAGCTTCTAGTATTGCCACGCCAAAACTTTCGCTATCGAGGCGACTGGCTGCCACATAAATATCCATTTGATTGAGATAGTGGGGAACTTCCCGGTGGGGAACAGCCCCGATAAACGTGGTTACGGCTTCTAGGTTTAGCTGCTTGACTAGAGCCTCTAATTCTTGTCTTTGTCCTCCCTCCCCAACAATTTGCAGTCTTAATTTGGCGGCTAGCTCTGGCGACTGGGCGATCGCTTTTTCTCGTGCCTGGGCAAAAGCTTTAATCAAGATATCAATGCCATATTTAGGCGCTAGTTTCTTGACCGTGCCGATGGTGAGATAGTTTGGATCCTGCTGCGGTTGGGGTTGAAACTGTTCAGGGTCGATCCCAAAAGGGGTAATGCTCAAGGGGCCTAAATTAGCACTGAGGGATGTGGTTTGGCGAGCCATAACTTCACTAGTCGAACCGATCCAGTCCGCTTGTCTTAGGTTGGCAGCAACTAAAGCTCGGTGGAAAAAACTCTTGGCTGGAAAATCATAAACATCGCTACCCCAAACCGACAGCAGCAGGGGATGAAATTGGCTCAGACGACCCAGGGTTCCATAGCCGCTAGCATAGTGTACGTGGAATAGATCGGGCTTGATCGCCGCTAAAATTTGGCGCACCTTGTAGACATTAAGAAAATAACCGTGAAAGGCTTTGTAAGGTAAGTTATGAATTTTGACCCTGGCATCGATCGGGTCGCCGGGTTGATGCATGGTTAGCAGGTGCAGTTCGTCTACCTTCTCTACCATGGCGTTGACCCAGCGCACGGTATGCAGCGAATTTTGTCCGGCGAGAAAGGCTACCTTCATGAGTTTTCGGGTTCTAGTTTACGCATTGGGTGGATTACTGTCTTGAATGTTCTTGGGGTGTTAGCTTTTCTGATGATCGCGAAAACTTGCGGTTGAGGTAAAACATAATTATTTTGCCCGTAAGCTTTTCACCTAAAACTCGATAAAATAGCCATTTGCGCCCACCCTGAAGCAGTTTCTTGGCGATAACTCGGGCGATGATAATTTTGCTCATCCGGTAAGCCGACAGCAGCCGATATTCTTGAATGACCTCCCGCTGAAAAATCTCAGCCAGGCTTTCATTGGAGGTGGTACCTCCCAGTCTAAACTGAGCGATCGCCCGCTCTAAATTAATAAACGTGACTCCCTGACGTTGAAACCGCATCATTAATTCTCGATCCGCACCGACTTCATACTCCGGTTTAAAACCACCAAAATTCTCATAGAGCTGACGGGGGACAAAACAGGTGGGATGGTTGATGAGGATACTGGCTGTCTCAAAAGCGCGATCGCTTAAATCTCCACGAGTGAGAACAATGGTCTCGTTTCCCGCAATAAACTTAGCCATACTGCCATAAATCACCCCGGAGCTACCGGTCTGACGGTATTGTTCGACTATCTGCGTCACGGTATTGGGGTAATATAAATCGTCACTATTGAGAATGCCGATTATGTCTCCCGTCGCTAGAGCAATGCCTTTATTCATGGCGTCATAAAGTCCGTTATCAGGTTCGCTAACCCAATAGTCGATCCGGTCGGCATACTGACGGATCAATTCTAAAGTTCCGTCTGTAGAACCGCCATCGACAATAATATATTCGAGATTGTCATAGCTTTGCTTTAAGACGCTTTCCATCGTGGCGGTGAGACAGTCCACATTGTTGTAGACTACCGTAATGATGCTGACCAGGGGGTATGCTTGTTTTTTTTCGGTCGAGCTGGAGCTAGGAGTCCCGGGATAGGACTGTTTGACGTATCCTTGAGTTCTCAGTCCTCCTGCCGTTTGCCGTTGTTGGGCAGGGTCTTGGTTACTTGGCTGAGCGATCGCCATACGGGTGGTGGCAAAATCAGGATTTAAAACGATCGGTTTCATCGGCAATGCTGGAAAATAAATATTGCGGCGTAAAGGTTCGGTTAACTTGCCTTAGTCGAGAATTGACGGGTTGTTTTAGACGGCGTTCGCAGATGGCAAACAGCAGAATGAGGGAGGTAATGCGATATCCCGGGGTGGGTAAAAAAGCATCGCCTTTAAAATGAGTTAACAGGGCAGTGAAAACAATTGAATAGAATAAAGGCTTAAAAGTATTGGGCAGCTTTTTTTTGCTGCCGACAAATAGATAGATAAAAGCGCCATAGGTGAGAAAAGAATAGATATAGCCGCCAAAATAGACTTTGCGCACGTAACCAATGTCCGATAGTGCTGAACCGCGAATATTCTCAAAGAGATATTTTCCCTCACCAAAAATTCTCGCTCCTAAAGTTTCTGGCAAATGCCAGTGTCTGCCGGTAATCGCCCCAAAATTACCGATATCGGTTTGCGAACCGGCTAAAAAGTTCTGACCGTGAGTAAAAACGCTCAAGGCCCATTCTACATTTTTTTCTAGCCTGGTATCAAACAGCAATTCCGCGCTATTGACTCCAAAGTAAACTACCAAAGAGCAGATTAAAAAGAACAGAATAAACCGAGACAAG
>JBCBIN010000239.1:0-6341 GCA_038524555.1 Cyanobacteria bacterium J06623_7
AATATATCTTTAAAAAGTCTGAAACCTGAGGCAAATCTCTTCACCTTAGGTTAGGCTTGCATAGCTATAAATTTTTGCCCAAATTTTGAGACACAATTGAGCATCAGTCTGTAGTCATTAATCTACTTTAAAATCGTCCCACTCCCTAATGGATTATCCCATTCCCGCTAGTGCCGAAGAAATACTAGCACTCCAAAACAAATCGATTGATGAGGAAATAATCGCTACGGCGATCGCTGGAGTCGTGCAGATGGCTCGCCAGCAGGGTCAGTCTTTAGAGGAACTAACGGCAAACATACTCAGAGACGATCGCGTTCTCGATCCAGAACGTCGTAAATGGTTGAGTCAGATGATCGAACAAGCTTGGGACATTTTACCGCCGCAATAGCTTTAAGTAACCCTAAAGGACTCGCTGCGCATCGCAGTAGCAAGCAAGAATTGTCTTTTAGTCGGGTTTTTCGTAGTGGGATTTAAGCCCGCACTTTTTTTAACAGCAAGGAAGTAATCGCTACTGCCATTACCAAGAGGAGAAAAGTTACTACTACCAGTGCCGCACCATAGCCAAAATCGAGATAGCGCATTACCGTCGAATAAATATAAATCGATACGGTTTCCGTCGAACCCGCTGGACCCCCTCCCGTCATAACCTGCACGAGGTCGAATACGCCAAAAGACTGGGCAAAACGAAATAGTAGGGCAATCAGAATCTGGGGCATCAGGAGCGGAAGAGTAATCTGCTGAAAACTTTGCCAGGGACTAGCACCATCCATTCGATGAGCCTCATAAAGGTCTTCGGAGATCGACTGTAAGCCCGCCAGCAAAATAATGCTGATAAAAGGGGTAGTTTTCCAGACATCCGCCACAATCAGGGCAATCATGGCTAAAGTTGGCGTACCGAGCCAGTTGATTCCCGTATCAATTAAGCCCAAGCGTAGCAAGATATCATTAACTACGCCGTACTGGTCGTTAAAAATCCACGCCCAAGCTAAACCCATGACGGCAGTGGGAAGTGCCCAGGGAATAATTGCTACCGTCCGTACGATTCCACGCCCGGAAAAAGACTTATTCAAAACCAGAGCGACACCCAAGCCGAGTAGAAGCTCTAGCACGACACTTACCATGGTAAAGACGGAAGTATTCCAGAGACTCTGCCAGAATCTACCGTCACCAATCATTCTCTGATAGTTACTGATGCCGCTAAAAACCGGCTGTAGTTGTGTTCCTAGGTTCTCGGTAAACCAACTCAACCAAAATGCCCTGGCGATCGGATAGATGAAGACTAAGCCCAATACGAGGAGGGCGGGAACTAACATTACCCAACCCGTCAATTTTTCTTGTTTACTAAATGCCATTGTTTAATTACTGGTTACTGATTACCAATTACTGATTACCGATAGCCCTTGAGGACTGTTAACTGTTAACTGAATTACTATCTTTTTAATAAATTCCTAGTTTCAGTAGCGGCTGCTTGCATTGCCTGTTGTGAAGGCATTTTGCCGGTGATTGCCGCACTTAAATAGCGCTGGAGAATATCTGAAGCCTGGGCATATTGAGGAATGGGAGGACGCAGGGCAGAACTACGAACTACGTCTAATAATTGAGGATAGTAGCTATATTTACCTACAATCTGTGGATCGTTGAATAAAGCTACGCGGCTGGGAACAAAACCGGTTTCGAGAATGAACTCTCGCTGAGAAGTTTCGCTACTGAGAAATTCTAGTACCTGCCAAGCTGCGTCTGGATGCTTAGTACTAGTAGAAATTCCTAAACCCCAACCACCGAGAGTAGCACCGCTATTCTGACCGGGGGCATGAACCATCGGCTTGATACTGTACTTACCGGCGATATCGGAGTCTGCTGCCAGACTGTAAACATAAGGCCAGTTTCTTAAAAATGCTGCCTTGCCATTTTGAAATAGAAGACGGGTTTCTTCTTCTGCATAGGTAGTAACCCCCGGGGGCGAGACCTTTTGAGAGATCGCTTCTCGTAAAAATTCAACTGCGGCGATCGCTTCGGGCGCGTCTAAACCGACTTCTTGAGTCTCAGGATTGACCCAATATGCACCATTCCCTTGCAAAATCTCGACGAACATAGCCGCTAAGCCTTCGTATTGTTTACCCTGCCAGACATAACCCCAGTCGGTCATTCCCTGCTGCTGGAGGTCTTGGGAAACAGTTAATAACTCGTCAAAAGTTTCAGGGGGTTTGGTATATCCTGCCTGTTCGAGTAAATCCTGGCGATAGTAAAGCATACCAGCATCGGAACGAAAGGGCAGACGATAGAGCTTATTTTCATACTTTCCCCCCGCAATATCCCCTTTTAAATATTCCTCGGCGGCTTCTGGGCTCAGGCGATCGCTAATATTCCGTAGCCAACCAGCGGCGGCAAACTTGGGAGTCCAGACAATATCCATATACACCACGTCATAGGGAGAGTTGCCTAGTAAGAAAGAAGACGTGTATAAATCTTCTACCTGATTACTATCACTCGGTGCGGCGACAATCTCGAAGCGAATATCTGTATGCTCTTGATTAAACTTGGCGACTAAAGGCTCTAATTGCTGTGCTTCATCTGCCCGAATCAGAGTTTTAATTACGGTGGGCTGCTGCGTCCAAGCCGGAAGTATGGCTAACCAAAATGTTAGACAAAAACCAATTAAAGCGATTAGGCTTACGCCTAGCCTTCGGATCGCCCAGCGGTTTAGACGGGAGTGTAATTTTAGCGGGAAAACTCCCTTGAACAAAATAAACATGGGAATAATTTTTTTAAGAGATTTTTTGATAGTTAAACGATTATAAAAACAACAATATTGTTTTGTAGTTTAGGCAACATACATATTTGTTCAACGCAATCGAGACAATTAAAAACGGCTTTAAATGCTCTATTTTAAACTTTTACAGCCTATATATCTCCAACGCCTACTTTATAACGAAGACTGCCAAGACCGAGACAAAATCAAACTTATTGTGTTCCTGCATGATGGTGCTCGGTTCAATAGAGTGACAAGCGATCGCCTAACTTAAGTATTTACACGAATGTATTTGCTCTTCGAAAACGCTAATATTTTTCTTAATTAAATAATTTAAGTTCGGTAAGTAATTTGCCGCCACAAGCAAATTTATCGAATTAATTCCTCTTGCTCTGCAACCCTGCCTTTATTTTATGAGGTGGGGTTTTTTATCATTTAGTAGACAGTTATCCTGGAGACTACCATGAGCCTACAAGTACAAGACTGACAATTATCTTATATTTGCTAGTTAACATTAGCCATAAAAATGGGCTATACTTTACCATTGATAAAGTTAACAGCGATACAATTATCTTTGTGGCGTTGAGTTAGCTGTTAAAAACTATTAAGGTACAGTTGAGGAGGGGATTATTCCTGAGCAGCTAAACCTGACTGTGAGCTTAAGAGGCACCCGCGAAGTCAGGGAAGATCACCAAATATTTCGTCTTACTGGATTACTAGATGCCTTTTCTGAACCCGCATTTCGTAAAGTCATCGGTAATTGTATAGACGAAGGACCAAGCAACCTAGTTTTGGTCTTAGCCCAGATTGATTTTATTGATAGTTCTGGTTTAGGGGCATTAGTGCAGCTTGTTAAAAAAGCGCAGACTGCCGGTGGAAGCTTACAGGTTGTCACCAACCCACGAGTTACCCAAACAGTCAAACTAGTTCGTCTAGAAAAGTTTCTTTCTCTCCAGCCTTCTGTAGAGGTAGCGCTGGAAAATATTAAGAAGTAGCATCGCCGCCGCGGCGGAAATGTAAATCTACCAGAGCAGATATCAAATATATTGTAAATAATGCGCCAACAGACACGGCTCGAACTTGTTCAAAACAGGGAAGTATGACGGATTTCAATGTTGTCAATCGAGGGGTTGAAATTGAAAGACTTTCACCGATCGCCCTAGCATACATTGGAGATGCCGTATTTGAACTTTATGTTCGTACTAAGCTGCTCATGCCTCCCAAACGAATGGCTAGCTATCATAGTCAAGTTGTTACCCAAGTAAGAGCCGAAAGTCAGGCGATTCACCTAGCACTATTGCTACCAGATTTAACTGATTCAGAAAAAGAAATTTTGCGACGCGGACGCAATGCCTGTATCAGTAAGCCGCGTCGTTTAGATCGCCACACCTATCAGCAAGCAACGGGTTTAGAAGCACTAATTGGCTATCTTCATCTAACCGATCCCCACCGGCTAGGAGAATTGCTCTCGAAGTTAAATTTTGATTCGATCCCTGATTGATTGGTAATCTTAGTCGCTTATTCTCTAAAATTAGTTAGCTGGGGTTACAGACCCTTTCTAACCACTTATGATTTAAGACTATCGATCTGTGAAACCCAAAATATCTTCCCGAGGTCATAAAAGGAGCAAATCTACACCCAATCCTTCTATGCCAGTGTCACCAACAGAAGAAGTCGATTTAACCTACGGTCGCCATGCCGTTTTAGCCGTATTAAAAAGCGATCGCCAAATAAATCGTATCTGGCTAACGGAAAAGTTAATGACCCACGGGCAGTTTTATCCCCTGGTAAAAGCCGCCAAGGCTAACGGCACTATTGTGGATGAAGTAAGCCCAACCCGGCTATCTCAGCTAACTCAGGGAGGTAATCATCAGGGGATCGCGGCACAGGTAGCCCCCTATGAATATTGGGGTTTAGCCGAATTAATCAACCAAGCCCAACAAATTCCCGAGCCGGTGATTATCATTGCTGATGGCATTGAAGACCCCCACAATTTAGGAGCAATTATTCGTACGGGGGAAGCTTTAGGCGTACAGGGAGTAGTTATTCCCCAGCGCCGAGCGGTAGGGGTAACCTCTACAGTAATGAAAGTAGCCGCCGGAGCCCTAGAGAATATGGCGATCGCGCGGGTCGTAAATCTAAATCAGGCGATCGCCAAACTTAAAGATGCAGGTTTTTGGATTTATGGTACTACTGCTGATACCGATCAGATGCTCCATAAAACTAACTTCAGTGGTGCTGTCGGGCTAGTAATCGGCTCTGAAGGCAAAGGTTTGAGTCAATCTACTGCTAAAAACTGCGACCAGCTCGTAGCGATTCCTTTAGTGGGCAAAACCCCCAGTCTTAATGCTTCTGTAGCGGCGGCGATCGCCCTTTATGAAGTGTTTAGGCAGAGACAGTAATTCGGTCAACAGTCAACAGATAATATTACGATTTAATTCTAGTTTTTTTGAGAATTGAAAATATTATCTTGCTTACTTCGTCTGCATCTTGATAGATACTTTCAAATGCTTTTTGACCGATATAGTCTGTATCTTTTAGTAGAGAGAGCCAATATTTGGTCTCTAAACATTCTTTATACGCCATAGACATTTTGGCAGAAAAATCAAGATTAGAAATTACGCCGTTTGCCTCTGCTACGTTAGCGCCGATGCTAGTACCAATTCGAAATAGTTGCTTCGAGAGCACAAACTCTTTTTGGCTTTCTTTCAAGTATCTATATGCCCTGACAATTCTGATAGCTAAAGCATAAGATTTATCGTAGGCAACACTCTTTAACCTTAAGTCATCGTTATTCATCAAAATCTGTTGACTGTTAACTGTTAACTGATATCCGGTTGTGAATTGTGGTGGCGATCGCTTTAAGCCAAGTTTCGGTAATCATTTCTTTTGATAGCTGGAAAACGCAGTAACCGTGTTGTTGAGCTAAGTTGAGCTTTTCATAATCTCGCATCAAGCTTTTGCCGGTGCTGTGTCCGCCCTTGTGCCAAATTTGTCCGTTGATTTCGATCGCTACCTTGGCAGCAAAGTTTACGTAGTCGAATTTAAAACGACGTTTAGGAATTAGCCTAACTTCTGTTTCTAAATCTAAATCGGGAAAAAGTTCATCCCACAACAAATCGAATTCAAATTCTAGGCTACTAATGCTCATCGGTTAGATTAACTATTCTTTTTTACCGAAGATAACCTAGTTTAAAGCGATCGACCAATAGGAATTATGCTCCCAATGAATACAACAAAATAGAAACTCGTTAAAAATAATTTTAATAAAAGTAAACTACAATATTTACTATAAATAGAAGTCATAATGTTAGTTGTACCACAATGACTAATCCCGAACTATATTTATGCAGACAGCAATTAAGAGATTAGTCTGACTTTTATCCCATCTATAATTACTTTACTGTTCCACAGTTTAAAAGGACGATACTGAATTTTCTGTTCTTAGTTTATAACTGTACGTACAAAATGAAACTATGTTTTGATAAAACTATTTTATTTGCACTTTCGTTTATTTTAAGTTCTTGTAGTTTTCAGCAGTGTGAAGTAAGAGCATTAGTTGGAAATAATATATTTCCTTCAATGACGCTCG
>JBCBIN010000240.1:0-6302 GCA_038524555.1 Cyanobacteria bacterium J06623_7
CTCAAAATACTCGATAAATTTACGGCTTGGCAACCTAATTGGCATTATGCCGAACTCGACTACCCGGTGCGAGGGCATACAGTGGCAGAAATAGAGCAGGCTCTGATAGAGACAGGTTTTACTAAAATTTCGGTGCGTACCCTTGATGGCGCTGAACTAGATAATAATCATTCTGCTTACTTTATGGCCTATAAGTAGGCAGTGATGTGGATAAGTGGGAAGCATTAATTTGTAATATTATTTACAATGGTTAAAAGAACTACTGTTGAAACTTATTGAGAATAATAAGCAATTAGTCTAAGATAGATATGTGTGCAAAATATGCACCTCTCAGAAAGTTTTTCTCTATTTATTTATATATATCTACTCCCGAGGCAACTCTAAGAATAGCCACAAATTATATGGTTGTTAGCAAAGATAAACACAGCATTCAGCAAGAGTATCTTAATTCGCTGGTTGGGTCGTATTTAAACAAAACGCCATCTTCTAAGCAGGTGGCAGAGAAATATCGCCCGGTATTTGCAGATAAAAGTTCTTTGGGCTTTAACTTTTCTCTGGAGTTAAAAGAAATTTGTTACCCCGTAGTCTGTGATCGCTCATCCGGTTCGCGTCTTTGGGATATCGATGGTAACGAGTATATCGATATGTTGATGGGTCTGGGAATTAATCTATTTGGGCATAATCCCGATTTCGTCAAAAAGGCGATCGCACAACAGCTAGAAAAAGGTATCCAAATTAGCCCCCAAAATGATCTTGCGGGAGAGGTTACGCAGCTGATTAGTGAACTATCGGGAATGGAACGGGTTACTCTTAGCAATACGGGTACAGAAGCGGTGATGACGGCAATGCGAATTGCTAGAGCGGCTACTAATAAGTCGAAGATTGCTATATTTACTAATTCCTATCACGGTCATAGCGATAGTACTCTGGTAAGAGCAAGGATTACAGAATACGCCAAAAAAGCTGCCAATCGAGTTTTAGATAAATCTAATGGTTGGTTAAAAACTTTCGTAAGTCCACTACAGTCTGGGTTAAAAAATAGTATCAATCCGGCTGCTGTTCCGGCTGCGCCGGGAGTGTCGGCGAATGTAGCTCAGGATATTCTCGTTCTGGATTATGGTAATCCCCAATCCCTAGAAATCATCAAAGCTAATCAAAAAGATCTAGCGGCGGTAATTGTCGAACCGATCCAAAGTCGCTGTCCCGAACTCCAGCCCCGAGAGTTTTTGCAATCATTGCGAAGCATTACCCAAAACTCAGGCATAATCTTAATTTTTGATGAAATGGTTACGGGCTTTCGACTACTGCCAGGTGGCGCTCAACAATGGTTTGATGTTCGGGCAGACCTCGTCACCTATAGTAAGATTATTGGTGGTGGTATGCCCATGTCGGCGATCGCTGGTAAAGCCGAATATATGGCTCTTATCGATGGTGGAATTTGGCAATATGGAGACGAAAGTGCTCCCACAACCAAGACAACTTTTTTTGCCGGCACTTTTTGTAAGCATCCCCTGGCTATGGCAGCCGCTCGGGCAGTTTTATCCGAAATTAAGCTCAAGGGAGATTCACTCTATCACGAATTAAATCAGCGTACATCCCAGTTGGTAGAAAACCTCAACCAATATAACGCAGAAGAAAATATTCCCGTTCAGTTTACCTGCTTTGGTTCATTTTTGGCGATCGCCATGACTCAAAGTAAAATTTCCCAGACGGCAATAAATTTGCTATCTTATCAACTGCTGAACCAAGGAATCCATCTCCGTCAAGGCGATAAGGGGGGATTCTTATCTACCGCTCACACAGAAGCAGATATCAGCTCGATTCAACAGGCTTGGCAACTGGGCTTAAAAAGCCTCCAACAGGCAGAATTTATTTAAACTACTATCGAATATTATTTAAATCATGAATCAAGATAACCAAGAAGACAAAACTATATATTTAGTCGTCATGGACGAAGAAGAACGATATTCTATTTGGCCTGAATATAAAGAAATCCCCTACGGCTGGAGAGCAGAAGGCAAAAGCGGTTTGAAATCTGAATGCCTGGCACATATCAAAGAAGTCTGGACGGATATGCGTCCTCTAAGCCTCAGAAAACATATGGAACAACAGGCTAGCTCTGAGGTTAATAGCTAACAGATAGTAATAAATAAACAGATAGAGGGAGCAAAAAAAACAGGCTTAGGGCTTGGTGTTGAACTCTCAATGTTAAATCTTATATTGAATGACCGAAAATGAATTTGAGAGCAAGCTAGATTTGCTGATGCCAGGGGAGATTCCTCTAGAATGCTCTTTAGATCCTGAAACAGCAGACAAGCTAAGTCAAGTTATAACTATTTTTCTACAGGCTCTGGAGACAACTTCGACCCATAATGCTCTAGCGGAAATAACCCGGGCTTTAGACTGTCTGGGTACAATCGAAACCAGTCCAGCAGATGTAACTAATACTGATACCTGCCTAAAAAGCCAGGACGTAGAAGACTATGATCGCTATTTTAAAATCAACCGGATTCAAACCTCAGAATCGGAAGTCGCTTTGATTGGCGGACTGATCGTCAATACCCAAACCTTTTTATCACTCTGTCAAAGATGTGGCGATCGCCTAGATAGTCAACAAATTGAATTACAGAAACAGGGTTTCATCACCTATGCCCGATTATTAGCCAGAAATTTCAAGTTAAATATTCCCGATACATAAATAGATAAATTAATTATTAATATGCAGCCACGATCCCGATCAAGACACAACGCTTTTAGTCCCCCCTCTTCGATAAATCCTCAAACAATTTGGCAGGGATTTCACTGGTCTTTTTTTATCAATATTCAGGGACTAATTATCTGTTTGCGTCGTTTTGAACTGCTGGTAGGGCAACAAGATTTTGTCCGAGCCAAAATTGAACTAGAGACGGCTACCGAATTAATGCTGGCTTCTAGCGCATCAATGATTTTAGCGGGTAGCTTTAGCCAACAAGAATACGAGAGTCAAGTCAGAGAAATGATGATGCCTCCCTACGTTGTCTCCGCTAACTTTAGTGGCTTAATGTCTTGGGAACATTCCGCGTTAATTCAGGTCTGGAAAAGACTGCGCCCAGTTTTTGGTAATTTACCCGAGATGCTTCAACCTGAACACCAGCAGTTTATTGATGCTTATGCTCATTTAGCCAACTCCCATCGTGCTGTATGCGCCAAATTTGGTGGCGATCGCAGTGGTAGCTTGAGGTGTAAGGATGATACTGCCCTTAACACACTAGACAAATTTGCCTCCCGTCGTCAGTTACTAATTAACCCTAATCGCCAGCAGCATAATTCCTGTCCCTTTAGTTAGATTCTTAGCCATAGGCTATACAGATAAATTAATCATAAACAGCATTACGCACTTAGCAAAGCCAAATAATTTTGCTGAGAACACACAAATAATATTTTTTTCACTAGCAAAAAAACAATCTATCTTTAGCTCAATTTCTTATTACTAATAGTCTGTCAAAAGTTGTATTTATGATTGGCTACTTTTGCTAAACAAAACTACTAATCTAGATAACCATCTGTTATTTCTATTTGTATAAAATCACTATGATTATACTAGAAATTGTCAAAAATAATTATATTTTATTTTAAATCCAAAGGCACAAAATACACAAAGAATTATATGATATCAGCCAGATAATTTGACATAATTTTGTTCGAAGAAAATAAAAGTCCAGTATTTAGTATATTTTAACGGTTGATTATCTGATCAAAATTAAATATAAATAATCGACATAAAAGACATCATAGTATTAGCTGTAATAAATCTTGAGTTTTATATGTTTGATTGACTGTATGACAAAATTTGCAACTAACAATTTTTAGATTACAGTGATAGAAAAATACAGAATTTTTTTTAGAGCCATCCTATCAAATAGACAATTAATATAGTGGCTGCAGATTTAAAGCAGAATTATTGTCCCAACAATCTGACCGTAGCTCAAAAGCCCCGCCGAGTAATTGCGATCGCTTCCTTCATGGGCAGTATAGAAGCGATAAATAAGGTAGTGTCTGCCTTACCAGAAAATTTCTCCGCAGCTATTTTATTAGTCCAGCATCTATCTCCTAAATATAAGAGCTATCTACCCCAGATTGTATCGCGACATACTGCTCTAGCTGTCCGAGAAGCCGCAGAAGGAATGAGCCTAGAAGCAGGAACTATCTATGTTACTCCTCCTGATCGATTTTAATCGTCAATCATAACGGTACTCTGAGTCTTTCTCAAGCACCCAAACAACATTTTGTGCGTCCATGGGCAGAATATACCTTTAAATCTCTTGCCCACAGTTATGGAATAAAAGCGATCTCCATGGTCTTGACTGGCTGTGACGATGATGGCAAAGAGGGGGTGCAAGTTATTAGCAAAATGGGGGGTAAGGTAATCGCGCAAAATAGAGCAACTGCCAAATCGTTTAGCATGCCGCAAAATGCGATCAAAACCGGTTGTGTGGACTTAATCCTGCCTCTAGAAGAGATTAGCGACGGGGTTATGAGTATTGTATATGTCTGATTGCCGTGCGGCGATCTCGCACAATAGCTGATAGTTACATAATTAGTATATTTTCGGGCGTTGCTAATCCACATCAGGCGTATTTAAAACGACTTCAGATCTCCATGGGAATAACGACGGTAAAAGTCGATCCTACTGCTAGCTGACTCTCTACCGCGATCGTACCGTGATGGGATTCGACATATTCTCTGGCGAGCGCTAAACCTAAGCCCGTACCTGATAGTTTTTGGCGTTGCTAGCGCGATAAAACAGGTCAAATAGCTGGGACAGATCTTCGAGGGGAATACCCATACCGCGATCGCTAACCATAAAAATGAGTTCTTTTGCTTGCAGCTCTACCTTAAAATCGATGGTGCTGTGGGAGGGAGAATATTTACAGGCGTTGGTGAGTAAATTGAGCAAAACATAGTTAAGTAAACGGCGATCGAGATTGAACTCAGTAGCGGTGGGCTGGTAATCAAAGTTAATCGGTTGATGATGTTTGGAGAAAATGCTCTGAACCTCTTCAATCAGACTGTGACAAAATTCGGGCAGATCTAGCAATTCAGGATTAAACTGAAGCCGATCTAAGTCTTTCTGACCAAGAGCGAGAATATCATCGAGCAGGTCGTTCATTTTGTTAACATTACGCCGTAGCTGCTGCAAAACATCGGTCTTTTTTTTGGGAGTTAGCCAATCACCATAAGCCTCTAAAATCTGTGCCATGCCGGAAATACTGTTTAAGGGGTTGCGAAACTCGTGGGATACTGTCGAAACAAAACGAGTTTAATCTAATTAAGCTCTTTTTCCTGGGCTAAAAACCGGTTTAACTCTTCCTGTTTAGCCTCTAACTGGAGGGAATAGGAACGCGATCGCAGCAGCACTTTAATTTTGGTAAATAGCTCCACTTTTTCAATGGGAAGATGAATCAAATCATCAATCAGCGGCTCTAAATGGTCGGATGATAACCCCACATCCTCAATCTTAGTCACTGACCTTACGCACAATAAAGATACAAGAATAGTTACCAACCGACCATGAAAACAAATCAATCACACCTTTAACTTTTAACCTTTAACGAGCCTTCACAGATTAATGAGCAGATAACATCGGTAATTAATTAGCTTCAGGATTACTCCGGCTGCTATTAACTTCCGATTTACGGCCTCTACTATTACTATTGTTACCAGCGGCTAATTGACGAACCGACTGACGAATCGACTGTCCAATGCGACGGGATAGGGGATTATTATCTGAGGCCGCGGGCCAACCTTCTTTCTGTTTGGTGCGATCGCCGTCCGTTGCTTCAGTTTGGTCGTGAAATAAGACTTGCTGGGTGGGGAATGGTAGATCGATACCGGCGGCGACGAGGCTCTTACATAGTTGTGTTAGCACCACATCCTGGGAATCGATGACTTCTGCCCGACGGGTTAGAGCAGGCACTCTCTATCTAAAGATAGGCATTTGGCGTACTCTCTAGCTCATAACTCTTCATCCTTAATCCCTCGAATAGATAGATGAAAAGGAACAAAGCAATTTATTATGGCGAGCACAGATCTGAGTTTTCGGCATTGGGATTGTGGGCAAGATAATCTTCGATCCATTTACAGCCATAATCTAAAAGATTCAATTGCTCAATTCGGTTCAAATCCCAGACAATGACAGTATTGTCTTCACTGCTCGAAGCTAACTGATTACTTTCTGGTGCAAATTGTATAGCAATCGAAGTATAGGTTAGGACGTTTGTTTAACAGCTAAATCTACTCTTTCTCGAAAGTCATCAATACTA
>JBCBIN010000241.1:0-6256 GCA_038524555.1 Cyanobacteria bacterium J06623_7
TATGGCGGTAAGCAGGTAACGACTCGTAAGTTGAAAGTAGTCAAGATAGATGCAGAGCAAAACTTACTGCTGATTAAAGGAGCGATTCCTGGTAAGCCTGGATCTCTACTAAGCATCTCCCCCAGCAACATCGTGGGACAGAAGTAACGCGGCTCATTGAAGAATAAATAGATAGATAACAAATAACCATGGTTAATTGTGTAGTTAAAAATTGGCAGGGAGAAGATGCAGGCGAGGCATCTTTCGAACTCAAAGTAGCCAAGCCGGAAAACGCTGAACATATCGTTCATCGTGCGGCGGTTCGCCAACTAAATAATGCTCGTCAAGGTACAGCTTCTAGTAAGACACGCTCTGAAGTACGCGGTGGTGGACGTAAACCCTGGAGACAAAAAGGTACAGGTCGCGCCCGTGCCGGTTCGATTCGTTCTCCCTTATGGCGTGGTGGTGGTGTAATCTTTGGACCGAAGCCCAGAGACTACAGCACTAAGATGAACCGAAAGGAAAGACGGTTGGCTCTGAGAACGGCATTTAGCTCTCGTGCCGAAGACATGGTAGTAGTCGATAATTTTGGTGCGGAACTAGACCGTCCAAAAACTAAAGAGGTAATCGAAGCTCTAGGACGTTGGGGTATTGGCAAAGATGAAAAAGTGTTGTTGATTCTCAAAGAAGTCTCTGACAACGTGAATTTGTCTACTCGCAATATTGCTCTAGTCAAGATGATTAAAGCGACTAACCTTAACGTGGTTGATATATTGCATGCCAATAAACTTGTGGTTTCTCAAGACGCGCTAGAACAGATTCAGGAGGTTTACGGTGACGACTAAAGATAAAACTAGGCTCAACGAGCGAGATTTAGCCGATTTAATTATCAAACCCATCATTACGGAAAAAGGCACAATTCAGATGGAATTGAACAAGTACGTATTTGATGTCTTGCCCAAGGCAACCAAACCAGACATTAGAGCAGCAGTCGAAAGCCTATTTGATGTCACCGTGGTTAAGGTGAACACTCTCAAGCTACCCCGTAAAAAACGTCGCGTTGGTAGATTTGAAGGTTACAAGACTCAATATAAAAGAGCCATTGTGACTCTCAAAGAGGGAGATACGATCGCCCTATTCCCCGACGTATAGATATACAAGTAAACAATTCGCACTCGAAAAAGCTAATTAGCCAATTATGGGTACACGTTCATTTAGACCATACACTCCAGGGACGCGCCAAGCAGTGGTTGCCGATTTCTCGGAAATTACGAAAAGTAAGCCCGAAAAATCCCTGACAAAATACAATCACCGTAAAAAAGGCCGTAACAACCGCGGTGTTATTACCAGTCGCCGACGTGGTGGCGGACACAAACGCCTCTATCGGATTATCGATTTCAAACGCGACAAGCGAAATATGCAGGCTGAGGTAATTGCGATCGAATACGATCCCAACCGCAACGCCCGTATTGCTCTCGTGCAGTACGAAGACGGTGAGAAACGCTATATTTTAGCGGCTGTAGGCATGAAAGTCGGTACGCCAATTATTGCCAGTGAAGATGCGCCGATTGAAGTGGGAAATGCTTTACCCTTAGCCAAAATGCCTTTGGGTGAAACAGTTCACAACGTCGAATTAGTTGCCGGTAGAGGCGGACAGATCGTGCGGGCTGCTGGTGCTGCGGCTAAAGTTATGGCCAAGGAAGGAGACTACGTAACTATCGGTCTGCCTTCTAAGGAAGTGAGAATGGTGCGGAAAGAGTGCTATGCCACTATCGGTCAGGTTGGTAATGTTGAATACCGTAACCTCAAGCTTGGTAAAGCTGGTCGCATGCGTCACCGTGGTAGAAGACCGGAAGTTCGGGGTAGTGCGATGAACCCTTGCGATCACCCTCATGGTGGTGGTGAAGGGCGTGCTCCCATTGGTAGAAGCGGTCCTGTTTCCCCCTGGGGAAAACCTGCTTTGGGTAAGAAAACTCGCAAGAAAAACAAGCCTAGCAACAAACTAATCGTTCGTCGTCGTCGTTAATAAACTGATTTACAAACTATGAGCCGTTCTTTAAAAAAGGGACCCTTCATCGCCGATAGCCTACTCAAAAAAATTGAGAAGCTGAACGCCAGTAATAAGAAAGAAGTAATCAAATCTTGGTCGCGGTCTTCCACTATTTTGCCCTTAATGGTGGGACACACGATCGCCGTCCACAATGGTCGTCAACATATTCCCGTATTTATTAGCGATCAGATGGTGGGACACAAACTGGGAGAATTTGCTCCTACCCGTACCTTTAGGGGTCATGCTAAAAGCGACAAAAAAGGGAGACGCTAAAGCGTAAATAATCAACTATGGCAATAGATACAAGTAACGAAACCAAAGCGATCGCCAGATACATCCGGATGTCTCCTTTTAAGGTCAGACGAGTATTAGATCAGATTCGCGGTCGTCAATACCGAGAAGCGCTAATTATTTTAGAGTTCATGCCCTACAAGGCCTGTGAACCAATCTTAAAAACATTGCGATCAGCTGTGGCAAACGCAGAGCATAACAACGGCTTAGATCCAGCTTCTTTAGTAGTCAGTAAGGCATTCGCCGATGGTGGCCCCGTTCTCAAACGTTATCGTCCCAGAGCGCAAGGTCGAGCTTATCAGATTCGTAAGCCAACCTGCCATATCACCGTGGCTGTAGCGCCAGAAGTAACCGATTAATTTTATTTACTGAATTTAATTACCATACGAGGAAACATTTGTGGGACAAAAGATACACCCAACGGGCTTCCGTTTAGGAGTCACTAAAGAGCACCAGTCTTGCTGGTATGCCGATACAAAACGCTATCCCGAATTGCTTCAGGAAGACAGATTAATCCGCGAATACGTCAACAAAGAGTTGAACAACGCCGGTATTTCTCAAGTCAAAATTGAGCGTAAGGCAGATCAAATTGACCTAGCAATTCACACCGCGAGGCCTGGTGTAGTAGTGGGTCGTGGTGGTTCGGGAATTGAGAAGCTACGCACCGAGCTGCAGGAAAAAGTCGGTAACAACCGTCAGATTCGCATTAATGTAATTGAAGTACCTCGCGTAGATGCTGATGCAGCCTTGATTGCTGAGTATATTTGCCAGCAGTTAGAGCGCCGGGTATCTTTCCGTCGTGTCGTACGTCAGGCAATTCAAAGAGCACAGCGAGCTGAAGTTTTGGGCATTAAAATCCAGGTCAGCGGTCGCTTAAACGGTGCGGAGATTGCCCGTACAGAATGGGTTCGGGAAGGTCGAGTACCCCTACATACCCTCAGAGCCGATATCGATTACTCATACCGTACTGCTTTAACTATTTACGGAATTTTGGGAGTCAAGGTATGGGTGTTTAAAGGCGAAATTATTCCCGGACAAGAAGAAGCCGCTGCGCCTACTCAAGCTCCTCGTCGCCAGCGTCGCCGTCAAAAATTTGACGATCGCTCAGAATAATTATTAACCAGACTTTTTGCAAAATATACTATTATGCTTAGTCCCAGAAGAACGAAATATCGCAAGCAGCATCGCGGTCGAATGCGCGGAATGGCTTACCGAGGTAGTACTCTCAACTTTGGTGATTATGCCCTACAGGCGACGGAACCTTCCTGGATTACTTCCCGTCAAATAGAAGCGGCTCGACGAGCTATGACTCGCTACGTCAAGCGGGGTGGAAAAATTTGGATTCGTATTTTTCCCGACAAACCCGTTACCATGCGTCCAGCGGAAACTAGGATGGGTTCGGGTAAAGGTTCCCCAGAATTTTGGGTTGCTGTAGTCAAGCCGGGCAGAATCATGTTTGAAATGGCCGGGGTTCCAGAAAACGTTGCCAAAGAAGCGATGCGCTTGGCGGCACAAAAGCTGCCGATTAAGACAAAATTTATTACCCGCGATGAGGATTATAAATAATGGCTTTACCCAAGATTGAAGATGCCCGCAAGCTAGAGGGTGATGATTTAGCCGCTGAAATTCTAGCGGTGAAACGAGAGCTATTTCAACTGCGGTTAGAACAGGCAACCCGCCGCCTGGAAAAGCCTCACCTATTCAAGCATGCCAAGCACCGTTTGGCTCAACTACTAACCGTCGAACGCGAACGCGAAATCGCTGCGGCAAAAGGAGAATAAAACATGGCAGTTAAAGAAAGAGTAGGAGATGTAGTCAGCGACAAAATGGATAAGACCATTGTTGTGGCGATTGAAAACCGTTCTCCCCATCCTAAGTACGGCAAAATTGTCGTTCGTACCAAGAAATATAAGGTACATGATGCCGAAAACCAGTGCAAAATTGGCGATCGCGTCAGAATCCAAGAAACTCGTCCCCTCAGTAAAACCAAACGCTGGAAAGTTGCGGAAATTATTGAGTCCAAGCAGTCTTAACTAAATAGTCTTAAATCTATCAACCCTCGGTCGAAGTGAAATCATGATTCAACAACAGACCTATTTAAACGTTGCCGATAACAGCGGCGCGCGCAAGCTAATGTGTTTGCGGGTCATAGGTAAGGGAAATAGTCCCTATGCCTTTATTGGCGATGTCGTCGTCGCCGTCGTCAAGGATGCCCTCCCCAACATGGGGGTCAAAAAATCGGAAGTCGTCAAGGCAGTAATTGTCAGAACCAAACAGTCTGTCAATCGTCCTAGCGGCATGAGTATCCGTTTTGATGATAATGCAGCCGTAATTATCAATGAACAGGGTAATCCCCGTGGTACTAGGGTTTTTGGTCCCGTGGCGAGAGAATTGCGCGATCGCAACTTTACCAAAATTGTCTCTTTAGCTCCAGAGGTAATCTAAATGGCAACAACTAAGCAAAAACCTGCTCGTTACAGAATGCACGTCAAGAAAGGCGATACAGTTCAGGTGATTTCCGGACGGGATAAGGGCAAGGTCGGGGAAATTACTTCAGTAAATCCAAAGACAAGCCAGGTAACTATGGAAGGTGTGAACGTTCGCACCAAACATGTCAAACCCCAGCAAGAAGGAGAATCAGGTCAGATCGTCACTTTTGAAGCGCCGATTCACAGCTCCAACGTGATGCTCTATTCAACCAAGGAAAAAACCGTAAGTCGAGTGGGCTACACCTACACCGAAGACGGTCGCAAAGTAAGAATGCTGCGCAAGACAGGCGAGATTATCGACTAGTTTCTCGACACGTTCATAATTTGTATAGCCTCCTGACCAAGCCCAGGAAAAATAAAATCATTATGCCAAAAGCACTTAAAACCAGATATCAGGAAGATATTGTCCCCAAGTTAACCGAACAGTTTAACTTCACCAATGTCCATGAAGTTCCCAAAGTCGTCAAAATTGTGATCAACCGCGGTTTGGGCGAAGCCTCGCAAAATGCCAAAGCTTTAGAATCTTCTATTCGCGAGCTCACCGTGATCACCGGACAAAAGCCAGTTGTTACCAGAGCTAAAAAGGCGATCGCTAGCTTCAAAATTCGTGAAGGAATGCCCGTCGGCGTCATGGTAACTCTGCGCGGGGAGAAAATGTATGCCTTTCTCGAACGACTAATTGCTCTAGCTTTACCCCGGATTCGAGATTTTCGCGGCATCAGCCCCAAAAGTTTTGATGGTCGCGGTAACTATAGTTTAGGTGTCAGAGAACAGTTGATGTTTCCTGAAATAGACTACGACAGCATCGACCAGATTCGCGGTATGGACATTGCGATTGTCACTTCCGCCGCCAACGACGAGCAGGGACGAGCTTTGCTCAAAGAAATGGGAATGCCTTTCCGTGACAACTAACGTTATACGTATCACCAATCAACAATAGGAAATAATGGCAGCAACCGATACTATTTCAGATATGCTGACCCGCATACGTAATGCCTGTATGGTCAAGCATCAAACCACCAGAGTTCCTTCCACTCGCATGACTAGAGCCATTGCTCAAGTTCTGCAAAGCGAAGGTTTTATTGAAAGTTTTGAAGAAACTGGAGAAGTTCCACAGAAATTTATCGAAATTTCTCTCAAGTATAAAGGTAGAAATCGCCAGCCCATTATCAGCACTCTACAAAGAGTAAGCAAGCCAGGTCTGCGAGTATATTCTCGCAAAAAAGATATTCCTCGCGTGTTAGGCGGTATTGGTATTGCGATCGTTTCTACTTCCCGCGGAGTAATGACCGACCGAGAGGCTCGCAGTCAAGGAGTTGGCGGTGAGATTCTCTGTTACGTCTGGTAATTTAACAGGAGTTAACTATGTCTCGTATTGGCAAACTGCCGATTCCCATTCCCGATAAAGTTACAGCAACTATTTCGGGTCAACACGTAACCATCAAAG
>JBCBIN010000242.1:0-6211 GCA_038524555.1 Cyanobacteria bacterium J06623_7
CAAAATAATTTTCCTAATCCCTTGTCCCCAATCCCTCAAGCAGAAAAATTAGAAAATTCAAAAGTTAATTAAAACGACTACAACTATGAAATTTTTTACTAGCCTGTTGAGTTCTCTAATTTTAGCGATTTTAATTGTGGCGATCGCTATTTTTTCTATTCAGAATATTCAAGCCGTATCCCTACAGTTTCTTACCTTCAAATCGATTGATATTCCGGTGGGTATTTTGCTCGCTCTATGTAGTGCCGTAGGAATTGTTTTGGGCGCACTAGTACCACTTTTGTTCTCTCGCCCGAGAAGCCGTCGAAGCTAATTCTCAATTAGTTTATTGTCCGTGACATTGACGGTATTTTTTACCGCTACCGCACCAACAGGGCTGTTTTGGTTTGGGAACCTTACCGGGTAAAATATCGCCATCGATATAAAACCACTGTCCATTTATTTTGCTAAATCGCGATCGCTCGTGGAGTTGTCCTAATTCCTGTCCTCGATAAATCGCCTCAAATTCGACTATGCCAGTGGTGTCGTTTTTTTTGCCTTTTTGGGTCGATATAACAGTCAATCCTAACCATTGAGTACTGTTGATGCTGGCAATTAATTCTTGACGCTCTTTTGACTCTCTTTTGTCGGGATGCAAAGTAGCAATGAGATAATCTACATCACCGCGAGAAAAAGCAGTGTAGCGCGATCGCATTAGTTTTTCTGCTGTCTCTGGTTTTTTCTGTGACGATAGGTACGGATCGCAGCAGTAGCGAAAGGCTTTCTTACTCTGACAGGGACACAGTTCTGACATTCATGACTCCTTCAATAAACCATAAACTACGTGGTCTACATAGCGATCACTGAGTTTTTCGTCTCGTCTGATAATTCCTTCTTGCTGAAAGTTCAATCTTTGGGGAATAGCACGACTACGGCGATTTTCTACCGCACATCTAACGTCAATTCGTTGAAGGGAATAGTATTCAAACCCGACTTTAATTAATTCACGAAAGCTTTGGGTCATAATACCCTTGCCGTTATATTCTTGTCCCAGCCAGTAGCCCAAATGACCGATATTATTATCTCTATCTATACAGTTAAAGCCGACAACTCCGGCAATTTTATGCCGATAAAAAATAGTCACGTGTAAAGCTTGCGATCGCTGAAATCTTAGTAGCTGATGTTCTAAAAACAGCTTAGTGTCCGAAGATTGCTTGACTGTATCTAGCCAGGGTAGCCATTGCCTCAAAAAATCACGATTGTGATCGGTTAGATTAAAGAGTCCTTCAGCATATTGCGGGATAGATAAACTAAGTCTAATCTCATCATCTATCTGTCTAAAAAACATATGTTTTGTTGTTTTCTATTCTTGAAACAGGAACGAGAATCTAATCTCTAAAATTCATCTAGATATCTAGACTGGTTATTTTACCTAAAACTCAAAATAGATCGCCTTTGCGTAACGCTTAGATATTAAGACTGTTTCCAAGTGCCATGAAAACCAGGCGGAATTACCGACGGTAAAGCCAACCGACAGACGGGTGCTTCAGTTAGTCGATCGCTCTGATAAATTCGGACTTCGCTACTATCGCTGTTGCCATCATAGACAACGGTTAAAAGCCAACCCAGTTCGGAATTATCTTCCCCGGGAACAAATATCGGCTCGGCAGGATAGCAGTTTTCTCCCATATCGGCGATCGCAATTTTACCAGTTTCGCGATCGTAACGGGCGATCGCATTGAATAGTTCTTCGCCATGAGTCACCCCCGGACGATGGACATTGAGATAGGTATAGCGCCAGTTTTGTCCTACCTTGGCAGGAGACACTAGAGGAAATTCATCACAGGTATCTAGTATCTGCTGGTTGTTTATAACTTCTGCCGTTTGAGGCTCGATTTCTAATGACCAGAGAGTACCAGGTGCTTTAGTTTCGGTAACTCCAGATGCCACCTCTTGGAGATACTGATTTGTAGCAAAATCTTCGTAGCGGGTAAATTCCGTAACGATGTTACCTTTCTCGTTGACGTAGCCGTTGGCAAAATGCCACTGAAACCAAGGATCGGTTTTACCTTTGCTGACTAAAGATAGGCTGTCGCGATCGAAGATAAGAATTTCTGTACCCAACTCTGGCTGCCATACCATTGCCTCGCTGTAGCTTTTTTGCCCCGCGATCATTGGTAATAGATTAACTCTGACGGGAGAAATTAAGAAGACTAAATAATCTCCTGCAAAACAAAAGTCGTGAATTAAAGGTAGTCCAGACAGAGTATATTGATTTTGCTGTTCTAACTTACCAGTGCGATCGCAGCGGTAAAGATTTAGGACTGCATTTGCCCCCGCACCGATGCCATAGTTGAAGATATTGCCCGTCACTGGATCTACTTTGGGATGAGCTGAGAAAGACTGCTTATCTGTCAATCCAGATAGTCCATCGATACCTATCGTTTCTAACGTATTCAAGTCGAGAGCATGAGGCTTGCCTCCTTCCCACAGAGCCAGCAAACGGTCTGGTAGAGCTAAAACCGAGGTGTTCGCTGCATTTTTAACCGGTTTAAGCAAATTATTCCAGAATGCTCCGGCTGCAGTCATGCCATAGTTGGGATAGATAAAGCTGTCTTGCTTTTGTTCATCAATATATCCCTGAGTTTTAACGTAGCGATAGACCCCAGATACCCCAGTATCGGCGAAATGTACCGCCAAAATCGCGCCATCACCATCAAACCAATGCCCAACCCGTTTTTTTCCTCGGGACAGTCGTGCAGGGCCATTACGGCATAGAGAACCCCTTAAACTCTGGGGAACAGCACCGGCAATAATTTCTAGGGGAGTGAGGTTAAATTCTGTAGCGGGTTGAGCGATCGCTTTTGACCAGGCTTTCGGTTTAGATGTAGTTATCATCGAGATAATTATCGGTTTCTATTACTAATTCAAGATTTATCGGTCTACCGACAGCGATATACTATCAATGATAGGCGGAATAAAATTGTATAAACTCTAAACATAGTCTGAGATTAGCTTAATCCAATACGACATATAAATATGAATTCAGGAATCGACTTACAAGGAAGTTTTGTCCAAGCTCTTCAGGATTTTGGGCTTCCCATTGGTTTGGCTAAAGCAGTTTGGCTACCGTTGCCAATGTTGTTGATGATTATTGGCGCAACCGTGGGAGTTTTGGTAGTGGTATGGCTAGAGCGCAAAATCTCTGCTGCCGCCCAACAGCGTGTTGGCCCCGAATATGCAGGTCCATTAGGGGTATTGCAGCCTGTTGCCGATGGTATCAAATTGGTTTTTAAAGAGGACGTTATTCCCGCCAAAGCCGATCCCTGGTTATTTACAATGGGGCCCGTATTGGTGGTAGTGCCCGTATTTTTGTCCTACCTGATCGTCCCGTTCGGACAGAATTTGGTCGTCACCGATCTAAACGTGGGGATTTTTATCTGGATTTCTCTCTCCAGTATTGCCCCCATTGGTCTGTTGATGGCTGGTTACGCTTCCAATAATAAGTACTCTTTGCTGGGGGGTTTAAGAGCCGCTGCCCAGTCAATTAGCTATGAAATTCCCCTAGCTCTATCCGTACTGGCGATCGTCATGATGTCCAATAGTTTGAGTACAATCGATATTGTCGAGCAACAGTCTGGCTACGGTATTTTAGGCTGGAATATTTGGCGGCAGCCCGTCGGCTTTATTATCTTTTGGATTGCTGCCCTCGCTGAATGTGAGCGTCTCCCCTTCGATTTACCCGAAGCAGAGGAAGAGCTGGTAGCTGGCTATCAAACCGAATATGCCGGCATGAAGTTTGCTCTGTTTTATCTCGGTTCTTACGTTAACCTCGTACTTTCAGCACTAGTTTTTGCCGTTCTTTACTTAGGCGGTTGGGAATTTTTCATACCTTTAGACCGTTTAGCAGATTGGCTCGGCGTGGCGGAAACTACTCCCTGGCTACAGGTCTTTACCGCTTCCCTGGGCATCATTATGACTCTGGTTAAAGCCTATTTTCTCGTCTTTATCGCTATTTTGTTGCGCTGGACTGTACCCCGCGTTCGTATCGATCAACTTTTAGACTTGGGCTGGAAGTTTCTCTTACCGGTTTCTCTGGCTAACTTGTTGATTACCGCCGCCTTGAAGCTATCTTTTCCCGTTGCCTTTGGTGGTTAATCTAAAATAAATAATAAGAGTAGCAGGGGGCAAATATCATTTTGTCCTTAGAAGTATTCACATACCCCACAGCAATCATTCATTATGTTTAACGTTCTCAAACAGGTGCAGAACTATGCCAAAGAAAGCTGGCAGGCCGCCAAATATATCGGTCAGGGGCTTTCTGTCACCTTCGATCATATGTCGCGCCGTCCCGTTACCGTCCAATATCCTTACGAAAAATTAGTTCCTTCCGAACGCTATCGCGGCAGAATTCACTATGAATTTGACAAGTGTATCGCTTGCGAAGTGTGTGTCAGAGTCTGTCCGATTAACCTCCCCGTAGTTGATTGGGAGTTTGATAAGAAGGCGAAGAAGAAAAAGCTCAACCACTATAGTATTGACTTTGGAGTCTGTATTTTCTGTGGTAACTGCGTGGAATATTGCCCGACTAACTGTCTATCGATGACCGAGGAATATGAGCTGGCATCTTATGATCGTCACGAACTTAACTACGATAATGTTGCTTTAGGACGTTTACCCTACAAGGTGACTCAAGATCCTATGGTGACTCCTCTCAAAGAATTTGCCTACCTACCCAAAGGAGAAGTCGAACCCCACGGTTTACCCAAGGGTGCAGCCCGGGCGGGTAGAAGACCAGAAGATATTTTGGCAGAAATTGAAGCTGCTAAGCCAAAAGAACCAGAAGAAGCGGCAGCGGAAGGATAAGCAACTGAGGATGGGAGATGAGGAGACTGCAAAGATTTCTCTATCTCTCGTTTTTTATGGTTTATTCTCAATATTAATTACACAGTTTTACAAGAGGAAAAAACATTGAATTTAGCTGAAGGAGTACAGATAGTTTCTTTTGGCATTTTGGGCTTAATGATGATCGGCACAGCTTTAGGCGTTGTTTTGTTACCCAAAATTGTCCACTCTGCTTTTTTGTTAGCGGGAGTATTTGTCAGTATTTCTGGCCTATATATTCTACTTAATGCCGATTTTGTTGCCGCCGCCCAAATTTTGGTTTATGTCGGTGCGGTTAACGTACTCATTCTATTTGCCATCATGCTGGTAAATAAGCAGGAAGATTACGTCGAACTTCCAGGGAAAACAATTCGTAAAGCTGCAACCGCAGTAGTCTGTTTTGGTCTATTTGCCCTGCTCGGAACGATGGTTTTAGCTACCCCTTGGTCTTTAGACACGACTTCTGTTGTCTTAGAAAATACCGTAGTAGCTCTGGGAGAACACTTCTTTAGCGATTATTTATTGCCGTTTGAATTAGCTTCTGTACTACTGTTAATGGCTATGGTAGGAGCAATTATTCTGGCTCGTCGCGACCTGATTCCCGAATCTTTAGTCACGGAAGATACTGTCAGCACCAGCTTGACTTTGCCCGAGCGTCCACGTGAATTGGCAACTCTAAGTAGCGATAGCGATAAATAGGCTATATTTCAGTTCGATTACGTCAATTATTAGTTAGAGAGGAGAAAAAAGAGGAGTGCAGTTAGAATATTTTTTGTTGTTAGCCGCCGCATTGTTTTGCATTGGTATTTACGGTCTAATTACCAGCCGCAATGCAGTTCGAGTTTTGATGTCGATTGAATTGATGCTCAATGCCGTAAATTTGAATCTGGCAGGGTTTTCCAATTATTTAGACCCAGCTAATATTAGGGGGCAAGTATTTACCGTGTTTGTAATTACCGTTGCTGCTGCTGAAGCCGCCGTAGGACTAGCAATTGTTTTAGCGATTTACCGTAACCGCGACACAATCGATATGGAGCAGTTTAATTTGCTCAAATGGTAAATATCGAGTGTACAGTGGTTTTAACTAATTTTTGAACCTGCTAATTTTTCTGTTTACGAGATTGGGGGATAGGGATTTGGAAGTATAATTCTTATTCCTACAATTCTTATTTAAAAAACCGTGAGTAAATGCGTAATGCTTTAAGAAAAAATAGAACATCAAATCTTAAATAGTGTAAGAGTAAAGGAATAAAATATTTCAGAGCTCAGTATTTATTTCTTTTTATTCTCCTTTGATTACCTAGTCCCTATTCCCTGGTTCCTCGAACAAAAATAAATTAAAACGACT
>JBCBIN010000243.1:0-6203 GCA_038524555.1 Cyanobacteria bacterium J06623_7
CTCTAACTGTACAAAGATTTTAAATTTGCTTTTAGGAATTTATTTATTAGCTTTTGAGTCACGACAAACATCAAAAAGAATGATAACCGATAGCTGATAGCCATATGCGCAGCGGTATCCTTTAGGACGAACTAGTAAATTTTTAACAAAGCTAATTCACATCAGGCGTATTTAATTACAACCGCCTATTTATAAAGAGCTAAATTATCTCTACTGCAACATCAAAGCTACTTGTTTGGCGAAATAAGTCAAAATCAAATCTGCCCCCGCACGCTTCATACTGGTCAGAGTTTCTAAAACTACTTTCTTTTCATCGATCCAACCTTTCTGTGCAGCAGCTTTTACCATTGCATATTCCCCACTGACGTTATAGGCAGCAACGGGTAAGTTGGTATAGTCCTTAATGCGACGAATGATATCTAGGTAAGCCAAAGCGGGTTTGACCATTACCATATCCGCACCTTCGGCAATATCTAGGGCTACTTCTTTAATTGCTTCTTGGCTATTGGCGGGATTCATTTGATAGGTTTTTTTATCGCCAAATTGAGGGGTAGATTCTAAAGCATCGCGGAAAGGGCCATAATAAGCCGAGGCGTATTTAGCGGAATAAGCTAAGATTCCTACATTAAAATGACCAGCAGCATCTAAACCTTTGCGGATTGCTCCCACTCTACCATCCATCATATCGGAAGGGGCTACTATATCTGTTCCTGCTGCTGCTTGGGAGACTGCCTGTTTTACCAGCACTTCTACCGTTTCGTCGTTAAGAATTTTGCCGTCTTCAACAATGCCATCATGACCGTAGGTAGAAAAAGGATCGAGTGCTACGTCTGTAATGACGGTAATTTCGGGTATTTCTTGTTTAATTGCTTTTACAGTGCGCTGTACTAAACCATCGGGATTATAGCTTTCTGTCCCTGCGTTATCTTTTTTGTCATTAGTAATTAGGGGGAATAGAGCGATCGCATTTATCCCCAAGCTAGCAGCATCGGCTATTTCTTTGAGCAGTAAATCGAGGGAATAGCGATAGATTTCTGGCATCGAAGGAATCTCTTCTTGTTTGTTTTCTCCTTCCATGACAAACACGGGATAAATCAAATCGTTAACGGTTAGCTGGTTTTCTCCCACCATACGACGTAAAGATGGCGTGCGACGGAGACGACGAGGACGATTGGTTAAATGTAGATCGCTAGAAGTCATAAAGCCGATGGTTAACCTCGCTAATTGGAATGATAGTCATTATTATATAGTGAGAAAGAAAATCATTATCATCAATTTCTGTGTAAAGTTACCCGCAAATAATTGATGACACGCCCTACTTTTTAACGACTTGTCTATAGTGTTCAATTAGCTGGCGGGCGATTATATCCCAACTGTATTTATCTTGAGTTAATTTAACGGCATTTTTCGCGAGCCGAGAGCGAATTGTTGTGGACTCTAATAGTTGCCGAATGGCATTAACTAGCTCCGGTTGACTATTAACCACAATTCCCGCGTTAGCAGCAGCGATATCATTGGAGATTTGGACTCCAGAAGTAATGATTACTGGTAATCCTGATGCCATTGCTTCGGCGACGGCGATGCCAAAATTTTCGGAATAGGAAGGAAGAACAAAGATATCTGCACCCTGTAAAAGCAGGTTTTTGCTGTAGCCGGTAACAAAGCCAGTGAAAGTTATGCGATCGCCTAGATCGTATTTTTCTGCTAGCTGCTGAAGATACTGTTCGTATGCTGAGTCTCCCGAACCCGCCATAACCAGATGATAGAGAGGATTTGAGTCGGCTAGCTGTTGAAATGCCTTGATTAACATATCCGGTCTTTTCTTGGGATGAAGACGGGATAAAAAGAGAATAATTTGGCGATCACAAGGAATCTCAAATTGCTCCCGTAGTTTGCGAGTCGCATCGGGGATTGGCGTTGTTAATTCGATCCCTAACGGTAGGGTAATAGCTGGGGTAATAATACCAAAATTGCGTAAATCAATTGCTTCTTGTTGTGTCGTGCAGTGGATAGCTGCCGCTTGATGCAGATTGTGATATTCGATCGCCAGAGTATAAAGTCGTTTTTTCCAGCGACTTTGCTTTAGAGCCCAGGGAGTTAATTGCCCCTGAGTACGAACAGTATAGGGGATTTTTTGCCGTCGGGCGATCGCCGCGGCACAGGTAGGGGCATAGGAAAAAAGATAGTGATTATCGAGCAGATCGTAGTTAGCGGTATGTTTCCAGAGCCATTTAGTCAGGCGAGTAGAAAAAAAATATTCTTTGAGAGTTGAGGTGACGGGTAAAAACCAGACAGGAACATCTTCATACTCCACGGGAGTCGTCGAGGATAAATCTGCAAGGGTAGCTCGATTGTGATTGGTAGTAACTATTTCCGCCTCAATGCCTTGGGTACGTAACGCCTTGACCGTTTGTAAAGCGACTTGAGTTGGCCCCCCCAAAGCTGGACTAAGAGAGGGAATGACATGCAAAACTTTCATGCGATCTCGCTCAGGTAAATAGCTGTACTGAAAAATAAACCGGTTAATTGTTAATTACGTCTAATGTGAATTAAGAAATCTCAAAATCCTTTACATACATTTTTTAAAGATGAGATTTTACTGCTTGTCTAGCTCAGAAGCTTAAACTTCCCAATTGACTTAAAATATTATAGCTTAGGGCTTACAGCTTAGAGCTAAAAACTAGCAGATTAGAACGAAGCTAATTCACATCAAGCGTTAATTGTTAATTGTTAATTGTTGAAGCTGTATTGTTGGTTGTGATGTTGTTGGCGCAAATAGCTGAATGGTGGCGATCGCGGTTTGCTCGAATCTTTGAACACCATGGGCGAGGGAGTGGTCGTTCGCTCTTGCTTTGGCTGCTTGGGAATAGTTAGCCAATTCTGTCGGCGAGAGTTTAATCGCCTGATGCATAGCTTCCCGTAAGCATGTTTCGCTATTAGCATCTATCAGCCAGCCGTTGTGGCTATCTCTAATTAGTTCGATCGCCGCACCGGTTTTATCTGTACCGATTACGGGTAAACCCGCTGCCAAGCCTTCAGGGACAACCATTCCCCAGCCATCGTAACGAGAAGGAACGCACAAAAAATCTGCCTGTTGATAATAGTGGGGCAGCTTATCCCAGGGTTGGAAACCATGAAATTTAACGCGATCGCTATAATCAGCTAGCTGTTTTTCTAGGCGTGGACGTAATTCCCCTTCACCGACAAAGTGGAGTTCGATCTGGTCGAACTGTTCTGCTAAGCTCGTAAATGCGGCGGCTAATAGGTCTACCCCTTTACGCTCGATTAAGGCTCCAGAATAGAGAAAAACTCTTTTGCTGTTATCATCAGCATTAATATTATTCCCCTCCGTAGTAAAGCGACTGAGGTTGGCAAAATAGGGCAGATCGAAGTAGTTGCGATCAATATTAAACTCGCGCCGATATTGTTCTACCCCCCAAATACCTACCCCCCAAATAGGTGCCGATGACTCGTGAAGAGTAGCCAGTTTCCAGCGACGGTAGAGCCATCCCAAAAACCCAGAATGCTTGATACCAGGTCGCTCTCCCCAAAAACACCAGGCTTTATTCAGCTCCAGACAGCGATCCATTAGCTGACCCAAGCGAGGGTGACGATAGTAGTTAAACACCACCAGATTGCTAACCAGTAAATCTTGTTCTAGTTGTTTAAAATTCGCTTCGCGATCGCCCAAAATTAGGTGTTCGTGCTTAATTTCTGGCTGTGACCACTGTTGGGCAATGGGTGCATCACAACTAGTCTGAAGATAGGCTACTTTTAACTCAAACTTACCCGAGTCGGCGATCGCGTTAAATAGCTCCACCTGATAGGGGGACGGAATATAGGTGATAACTAACAAATTCTGCATAGATTTTAAAAATTACAAAATAAACAATTACAGTATTTGACTCAACAATCTAAACTCATTACTCATTACTCGTTCTGGGTAACATCAGCCAAGAAATCAGCATCCAAGCGAGAATTGCATAGCTCATCAACACCAGTTCCAGCATCGACCGAAATCCGGCAAACAGAGTCATAGCAGAGAGGCTATAAACAATAGAATTGGAAGATTGACTGTTCTTCACCAGCAATTGACCGACCATTCTAGCCAGTCCACCGTAAATTAGCCCACCAAAAAACACGCCAATCCAGCCACCACAGATATACCAATCGCCGATCGCCGAATAACTATAGGAAATTCCTTCAATTCCTAAGGCGGCGGGGAGATCGAAACCAGGATCGACGGGTTTATTCTTCCAAAAGACGCGGGGAATGGGACGCACCAGGGTAAAGAGAATTTGCTGGTGATAGACATATGGATAGTAGTTGGGAACGAGAGTAATAGTTTGAGCGAGGCGCAGAAAGTTGTCATCAACGTGAAGATAGCCATATTGCAGTTTTTCTTTCTGATTAACTGCCTGAAATCCGGTATTGCGAAACTCCAGCATCCACTGCATGAAGCCGAGGAGTAACAAGACGCTAAAGAGAGTGATAATGATTTGCTTGAGTTTTAGCTGGTGCTGTTCTAGAACCCAACAAATAATTGCCGCACCTAAAGTTACACCGATAATGCGCCGACCCCCAGACTGAGCTAAGAAAGCGGTGATTAGACCAGAAAGAGCGATCGCCACTACGACGGGAATTGTCAGGCGACGGCTCCTAATAGCTAATAAGGTTGTTAGAGTAGGCAAGAGGTAGCCAAAATAATCGAGGTGATCGATAAAAGAACTCCAGCCACCTAGTGTTTCTCTTGCCCAGGGTGCTGCCCAGCGATTGCTACCCAGATGAATTATCATCTCGATGGGGTTAAAGTTACAGGGATAGGCAAACTTGATGATGGCGATCGCAAAAAAGACGACGATCAGCTTAAACAGCGTACGGGGTGTCAAAACATGATTGGCAGCATTAGCTAGAGGGCGAGGCAAGGCAGGGGGACGCATCAAAACGGTGAGCCAAACCCCAGAGGTAAATAAGCCAATACTAAAAAACGTCCCGGCAATACTAGCGGTATGCAGACGCTCTAAAGTGTACGCTTCCTGCAATAAATCTAGTAACAGCCAGTAGATTGGGGAGAGGGCTAGAATATGCTCGGTCCGCAAGATAGTTCGGGGACTACGCCAGGCAGCAGTTAGAGGGGCGATCGCCAGACCACAGGTCATAATTAAGGCGCTAGGAAATAAGGCATCCGGCGTGGTGGTATTAGCGGGTATGACAAACATTGCCGCCAGGGTGCAGAGGATAGTTGAAGCTAACCCGAGGGTGGGGTAGATCGGGTATTCCTGTTTAACCCAGGGGTTAGTAATTGCCTGGCGTTGAGGAGCAGTAGGAATCATTTTTTAAGTAATAAGTAATTAGTAATAAGTAATTAGTAATTACTTATTAGTTGATATTTATAGTCGTGATTTTTTGAGCTAGTTTATTAAGGCTAAATTTGGATAATGTTTGGGTAGAATTTTTAGAAAAATCAGTTAGTTTTTGAGGATTATTCAGACAAAATGTAATCGATTTAACGATTTCTCTGGCTGTAATTTGGGGCAATATTAACCCATTTATTTGTTGTTTGACTACCGAGCCACAAAATTGTGAAGCGATGATGGGCAATTTCCAGGCTTGAGCTTCTAATTGGGTTAGACCAAAGCCATCTGAATGAGTTGGCAAGAGTAAAATATCTGCCTGTTGATAATAGTTATGGGTATCGTTACGGGAAACAGAACCAAGCCATTTTATTTGGGGATAATGTTTGATTTTGGGGCTGAGTTTAATTTTTATTTCACCGACAAACCAAAATTCTACTAAAGCCGGATTAATGCTTTTATTTAGTAGAGTGATCGCCTCTAAGATTTCGCCGATACCTTTGCGAATAATTATTTGTCCCAGAAATAAGACTTTCAAGGGTCTTTTTGGAGTAAAGCGAGGGGGATAGGTTCGTTTAAATTTGCTTGCTGTTGCTTTATATGCCAGAGGAATCGTTGTTATTTTATCGGGTTCAATCCCAGTTTTTGCTAGTGCTTGCCTCGACCAATCTGAGTTGACCACAATGCGATCGGCAAGGCGACATTCTTCCCGCCAATTTGACCAATACTGGAGGGGCAAAAGGTCTGGTTTTGGCTGTAATTTTAAGTATTTTTGAGCTATTTTATGCACTAGTTTTTCTTCAATTATGCCAGGGTCAATTTGTCCTAAAATTAGTTTCCAGCCTCTTT